>CAMLRH010000319.1 GCA_946482375.1 uncultured Caulobacteraceae bacterium
TCGGGCAGGGTGGCCAGCACGTCGAGGTCGGCCAGCACCAGCTTCGGCTGGTGGAAGGCGCCGATGAGGTTCTTGCCGCGCGCGGTGTCGATGGCCGTCTTGCCGCCGACGGAGCTGTCGACCTGGGCCAGCAGGGTCGTCGGAATCTGCACGAAGTCGATGCCGCGCTTGTAGATCGAGGCCGCAAAGCCCGCGAGGTCACCCACCACGCCGCCCCCGAAGGCGACGATCAGGTCGCCGCGGTCGAGTTCCAGCGCCAGCAGCCGGTCCGACAGCTCGGCCAGGCCCTCCCAGCTCTTCGTCTCCTCGCCGGGCGGAAGCGCGATGACGTCGGTGGCGATGCCGGCCTTCTCCAGCGATACGGCCAGCCGCTCGCCGTGGTGGTCGGCGACGTTCTGGTCGGTGACGATGGCGGTGCGGGCGCGCTTGAGCAGCGGCGCGATGCGCGCGCCGGCTGAGTCCATCAGGCCGGAGCCGACGACCACATCATAGGCGCGATCGCCCAGACCCACGGAAACAGAGCGGGTCATGCGGCGTCCTTCAGATAGTTGCGCAGGGCGTCAAGTATCGCCTCGACCGCCATCTGGTGGGGGGTGTCACCGGTCTCTACGGTGACGTCGGCTTCGGCGTAGAGCGGATAGCGGACCTCAGCCTGCGCCTGGAGAACTTCCAGCGGGTCCTTGCCGGCGACCAGCGGGCGATCGCCCTTGCGCGCGACGCGCTTGGCCAGCACCTCGAGGTCGCCCTTCAGCCAGACGGTGACGGCACGCTCCTTCAAGAGGGCGCGGGTCTGGTCGTTCATGAAGGCGCCGCCGCCGGTGGCCAGCACGTGTGGCGCGCCGTCGAGCAGGCGGGCGATCACCCGGCGCTCGCCGTCGCGGAATGCGGCCTCTCCGTACTCGGCGAAGATGTCGGGGATGGAGCGGCCGGCGGCCTCTTCCACCTCGGTGTCGGCGTCGCGGAAGGGTAAGGCCAGCGCGGCGGCCAGCCGGCGTCCGATGGAGGACTTGCCGACACCCATCAGCCCCACCAGGGCAATGGTCTTGCGGCGAAGGGCGGGCTCGGCGGTCATGGCCGCCTGCGCTTTACACGACAGCGCGGCTTATCGCCAACGCATGCTAGGATTCGCGCCATGAGCGCAGGCGGCTGGACCGAGGCTTTTCTGGAGATGATGGCGGTCGAACGCTCGGCCGCGCGCAACACCATCACCGCCTATACGAAGGACCTGGAGGACGCCTCCGGCTTCCTGGCCGGGAAGGGCCAGGACCTCGCGTCCGCAACGCTGGAAGACATCGAATCCTACTTCGGCGCCCTGTCCGCGCGGGGGCTGTCGCCCGCGACGGCGGCCAGGCGGCGGGCGGCGGTTCGGCAGTTCTATCGCTTCGTGGTCGGCGAGGGCTGGCGGCAGGACGACCCCTCCCGCCGGGTCGACGCACCGAAGAAGGGCCGGCCTTTGCCGAAGGTGCTGTCCCGCGACGAGGTCGACCGCCTGCTTGCGGCGGCATCGACGAAGGACGGGGCGCAGGGCCTGCGGCTCGCCTGCATGATCGAGCTGCTCTACGCGTCGGGCCTGCGGATTTCGGAGCTGCTGGCGCTGCCGTTGGCTGCGCTCGCGCGCGATCCGGCCTACCTGATCGTCAAGGGCAAGGGCGGCAAGGAGCGCCTGGCGCCGCTGAACGAGAAGGCGCGCGAGGCGGTGCGCGCCTATCTGCCGGTCCGCAAGGACTTCACGCCAAAGGGCCAGAAAGATAACCCCTGGCTCTTTCCGTCGCGCGGCAAGGCCGGGCGGCTGACGGCGCGGCGGTTCTCGCAACTGTTGGAAGAAGCGGCGGTGGCGGCGGGGCTCGACCCGGCCAAGGTCAGCCCGCACGTGCTGCGCCACGCCTTCGCGACGCACCTGCTGGAGGGAGGCGCCGACCTGCGGGTGGTGCAGACCCTGCTCGGCCACGCCGACATCGCCACGACGCAGATCTACACCCACGTCGCCGGCGACCGGCTGCGCGAGGTGGTCCGGACCAAGCATCCGCTGGCCAAGCGCCGCTCTTGACGCACTGCAGCATAAGGGCGCAAACCGTCCCACGCTTTTGGGGATAGGGAGCGCTGCGCATGAAGACGCCGAGGGGATTTTTCAAGCCGCTGGCCATCGGGGCGCCGCAGCCGCCGCGCGAGCTGCCGGTTCGCGTCGAGCGGATGATCCACTTCGTGCCGCCGCACCTCGATAAGGTCCGCGCCAAGGTCCCCGAGATCGCCAAGGACGTCGACGTCATCCTCGGCAACCTCGAAGACGCCATCCCCGCCGACGCCAAGGAAGCCGCGCGCAAGGGCTTCGTCGAGATGGCCAACGCCACCGATTTCGCGGCCATGGGCGTGGGCCTCTGGACCCGCGTGAACTGCCTGAACTCGCCGTGGCACCTCGATGACGTGACCGAGATCGTCGCCGGCGTCGGTGACCGGCTCGACGTCATGATGATCCCCAAGGTCGAGGGCCCGTGGGACATCCATTACGTCGACCAGCTGCTCGCGCTGCTGGAAGCCAGGCACGGGCTGAAGAAGCCGATCCTGCTGCACGCCATTCTCGAAACCGCCGAGGGCGTGAACAACGTCGAGGCCATCGCCGGCGCTTCGCCGCGCATGCAGGGCATCAGCCTGGGCCCCGCCGACCTTGCCGCCAGCCGCGCCATGAAGACGACGCGCGTCGGCGGCGGCCACCCGTTCTACAAGGTCATCGAAGACCCCCGCGAGGACGGCCAGCCGCGCGCCTCCGCCCAGCAGGACATCTGGCACTACACCTTCGCCAAGCTGGTCGACGCCTGCGCCGCTTACGGCATCAAGGCCTTCTACGGCCCGTTCGGCGACATCGCCGACCTCGACGCCTGCGAGCAGCAGTTCCGCAACGCCTTCCTGCTCGGTTGCGCGGGCGCCTGGTCGCTGCATCCCAACCAGATCGCCATCGCCAAGAAGGTGTTCTCGCCCGATCCGGGCGAGGTCGCCTTCGCCAGGCGCATCCTCGAAGCCATGCCGGACGGCTCGGGCGTGGCCATGCTCGACGGCAAGATGCAGGACGACGCCACCTGGAAGCAGGCCAAGGTCATGGT
>CAMLRH010000320.1 GCA_946482375.1 uncultured Caulobacteraceae bacterium
GAGGACAAGGTCGCGCTGCGCATCGCCGGCGCCTGGACCAAGCGCGACGGCTACGCGGAGAACGAACTCACCGGAAACCCCATCGACGGTCGCGACCTGTGGTCGTCGCGGGTCAGCCTGCGCGTCAGCCCCAACGACCGCATCGACGCCAACCTTATCTGGGAGCACTTCGAGGAGGACGATGACCGCCTCAGGTCGGGCAAGCAGCTCTGCAAGAAGCATGTGATCGAAGAAGTGGCCGGTATGCCGGTCGACTACGATGAGTGGATGCCGAACAACGGCCAAGGCGGCCTGATGTCGACAGCGAACGCCAACTTCAGCCAAGGCTGCGAGCGGGAGTCGCTGTACTCGCCAGACTCCTACCAGACGCCGATGGGCCGGATGCTGCCTTACTATGTGCCTCTTTCGGCGATCGGTTTGCCGACCGCGCTGGGCGACCCTTACCGCAGCGAGGTCCAGACCCCAGATCTGCGGATTATCGAGTCCACCATCGACCCGCAGTACCGCGCCAACGCCGACCTCGGCGAGCTGCAGATCAATTTCGACCTGACTGACACGCTGACGCTGCAGTCGGAAACGGCCTACGGCAACGACACAGTCTATTCGCTGCAGGACTTCAACCGCTTCAACACCGCGCCCGGCGCCTGGCAGCAGGCGCGGCCGTACGACCGGGAGGGTGTCCTGCTTCCGGGACCCAACGGCGGCATCTTCTGCGACCCGCAGCTCGGCTGTTCCGACAGGCTGGTCGCCGTCGATATCTCCACGGCCGAGTCCTGGCAGTTCAGTCAGGAGCTCCGCCTGTCATCGAACTTCGACGGGCCGTTCAACTTCAGCCTGGGCGCCAACTACCTGCGCGCCGACAGTGAAGATAAGTACTACGTCTTTATCAACTCGATCAGCCTGAAGGCGGCGCTGGTCAACTCCTTCTTCGACCTCAATCCCTACGTCAGCGGCGTAACCGACAACGTCGAATGCCTTGACGAGGGCTACCTGCCGGGCAATCCGTTCGGGGTCTATCCGGTCAACGGCTGCGCTTACATCGACCCCAATCCGATTGGCAGCGTGAACGATGAGGGCCACAACTACTTCCTGAGCAAGAACCCGTACAAGCTGATGTCCTACGCGGTTTTCGGCGAGGCTTACTACAACATCACCGATGCGCTGAAGCTGACGGCCGGCCTGCGATGGACGGTGGACAAGAAGGAAGCGCCGCGGGTGCCGACCTGGATTCTGGCCAACCAGTCCTTTGGCTATCCGGTGGCCGACGTCATCGAACAGGAATGGCGCGAGCCGACCGGGCGTCTGACAATCGACTGGAAGCCCGACCTCGGCTTTACCGACGAGACGCTGCTCTATGGCTCCTACGCGCACGGCTACAAGGCCGGCGGCGCCAACCCGCCGGGCTTTGTGCGGGTCTTCTACGCCGATCCTCAGGTGGCCCTGGGCAATGCTTCGGTCACCCGCCCGCTGACGTTCGACCCCGAGTACGTGGACGCCTTCGAAATCGGCTCCAAGAACACCTTGGCCGACGGCCGCGTAACAGTGAATCTCGCCGCGTTCTACTACGACTACAAAAGCTATCAGATTTCGGAGATCGTCGACCGGTCCGCCTTCAACCGCAATTTCGACGCCACCGTCTGGGGGGTTGAACTCGAAGCTGACTGGCGCCCGCTGGAAAACCTGAGATTCGGTTTCAAAAGCGGCTACGAAAAAACCCGTATCGCCGACGGTGAGGAAGCCATCGACCTGATGGACCGCACCGCTGGCGATCCAGCCTGGATGGTGGTGCGGCCGTTCCCGACCTTCGCCTCCAGCTGTATTCTGCCGACCTGGCTGCATGTCGGCACGGACGGGACCGAGAACATTCCGGTCCTTCTGGGCGGGGGACCGGGCGGCAATCCCACCGGCTGCGAGATCGCCTACATCATCGGCGACGATCCGGGCGCCGGGGCCGCCGGCCACAACGGCGTGATCGACTACACCCAGTGGAGCACCGATCCGGCGATGTATCCCGGCTGGACGGCTGGTGCGATTACCGACCGGACCTATCCCGGGTGGGATCCGCGGACCGCGCCCAATAACGGCGAAGGCATCGCCAAGCCTCTCGGCGGCAATGAGCTGCCCAACGCCCCGCAGTGGACCGCCACGATCACGGCCGACTACACGGTTCCGCTGCCCAGCGAGTGGCTGGCCACCCTGCACACCGACCTGCACTGGCAGGCGGAGAGCTGGTGGCGCGTGTTCAACGACCACGAATACAACCGCCTCGACGAATATTTCACGATGAACGTGGCGGCGATCTTCACCAACGAGCCGGCCGGTTGGCACGTGATGGCTTACGTCAAGAACGTCACCGACGAGACGGCCATTACGGGCGCGTTCCTCAACTCAGACGACACGGGCCTGACGAGCAACGTCTTCCTGACCGAACCGCGCCTCTATGGTCTGCGCGTGACGAAGAACTGGACGGGCGGTCCGCTCTTGGGCGGCTTCGGCGCGCGGCGCGAGGGACCCTATCCCTTCACCCTCGAACTGGGCGGCCAGGTCCAGCGTCACGACGCGCCCAATGAGACGGTTGAACCCTTCGCCGCTTCGTTCCCGGCGCCGTTCGACGTCGGCGGAGAAGCGCAGTCGCAAGACCTCGACTGGGGCGATGGCCGCAGTGTCAAGCTGAGCTGGCGGACAGGAGGTCCCTGGAGCCTCTCGGCCGGCGCCCGCTTCGGCAAGACCAACGGCCAGACCACCGCCTACTTCGAGCAGGCCACCGACCCTGTCTGCGCTTTTGGCGGCCCCTACGTCGGGTTTTGCGCTTTCGGGGACGATCCGAAGTATCAGCCCCTGGTGGAATTCTCGAAGACGAACAGGGCCGACGCCCGAGCCTATGACCGCGAAGAACACCAGATCGTCGACTTTGCGGTACATCGGGATATGGGCTTCGGTGGTCTGAGCCGCTCCACGCTCGGCCTTGGGCTGCGTTACGGCAAGCTGGACTCGAGGACTGAAGGACGCCTGCGGGGCATCGCCGACTGGAACATCCCTGAGGGCTTCTTCGAAGTGGTCGACCCGTATGGTCCGCCCGTCGTCACG
>CAMLRH010000321.1 GCA_946482375.1 uncultured Caulobacteraceae bacterium
CGGGCCACCTCCCCCAGAGGGGGAGGATCACCGCCGCGGAAGCTCCCCCTCAGGGGGAGCTGTCGGCGAAGCCGACTGAGGGGGCCTCTGTGAAGGCGGTCCTCAACGACCGTTCGGTGGAGTTCCCAATACTCCAATCCGGCTTCCACTGGGGCCTGAACAGCCTCTGCGTCCTGCTGCTGCTGGAGGCCATGGACGTCGACCTCGACACCGGCATGGCCGCGCTCTCGGCCTTCGAGCCGCTGGCCGGACGCGGCGCCGAGAAGACCATCGCCATCAAAGGCGGTGAGTTCACGCTCGTCGACGAGAGCTACAACGCCAACCCGATCTCCATGGCCGCCGCGCTGAAGAGCCTGGGCGCCCGCAAGGCGCCTGGCCGCCGCATCGTCGTGCTGACCGACATGCTCGAACTGGGCCCCGACGGTCCCGCCTTCCACGCCGCGCTGGCCGAACCGATCGAGGCCGCCAACGTCGATTTCGTCTTCTGCGCCGGGCCGCAGATGAAATCGCTGTGGCAGGCCCTTCCTACGACTCGCCAGGGGGCGTACGCCGAAACGGCGGCGGATCTTTCGCCGCGCGTCGTAGCGGCCGTAGAGCCGGGCGACGTGGTGATGGTCAAGGGTTCGAACGGCTCGCGGGCGGGGGCCATCGCCGCCGCGCTGGCCGCGCTCGACCGGGCTGGGGCTGGCGGCTGATGTTCTACTTCTTCTACCAACAGTTCGCGGACTACCGGGACGTCATCCCGTTCCTGAACCTGTTGAAATACCTCACCTTCCGGGGTGGGATGGGGCTGATTACCGGCTTCATCGTCGCCGTCGCCATGGGCTCGCGCTTCATCCGCTGGATGCAGGCCAGGCAGGGCAAGGGCCAGCCGATCCGCAACGACGGCATCGAGCGCCACGTCATCGAGAAGGCCGGCACGCCCACCATGGGCGGCTTCATGATCCTCGCCGGGATCATGGTCGGCACCCTGCTATGGGCCGACCTCACCAACATCTACGTCTGGGTCGTGCTGTTCGTCACCGCCGCCTACGGCGCCCTCGGCTTCATTGACGACTACCGCAAGGTGACCAAGCAGACGGTCGACGGCGTCTCCGGGCGCATGAAGCTGCTGGTGCAGGTGCTGGTCGCGGTCGTCGCCTGCTTCGTCCTGATCCAGTGGGGCGGCCGCTCGCCCGAGACGCCGGAGCTGGCCACCTCGGTCGCCTTCCCGGTGTTCAAGAACCTGCTCATCAACCTCGGCTGGTTCTATCTCGCCTTCGGGGCGGTGGTGATCGTCGGCGCCTCCAACGCCGTGAACCTGACCGACGGCCTCGACGGGCTGGCCATCGTGCCGGTGATGATCGCGGCGGCCACCTTCGGGCTCATCGCCTACCTGGTCGGCAACTTCGTCTTCGCCCAGTACCTGCAGGTCCACTTCGTGCCGGGGGTGGGCGAGATCGCGGTGATCTGCGGGGCCATCTGCGGCGGGGGGCTGGGCTTCCTCTGGTACAACGCGCCCCCGGCCAAGATCTTCATGGGCGACACCGGCTCGCTGGCGCTGGGCGGATCGCTGGGCGCGGTCGCCGTCGCCACCCGCCACGAGATCGTGCTGGCCATCGTCGGCGGCCTGTTCGTGGCCGAGGCGCTGTCGGTGATGATCCAGGTCGCCTACTTCAAGGCGACCGGCAAACGGGTCTTCCTGATGGCCCCGATCCACCACCACTTCGAACGTCTCGGCTGGGCCGAGTCCACCGTCGTCATCCGCTTCTGGATCGTGGCGCTGATGCTGGCCGCCGCCGGCCTCGCCACGCTGAAGCTGAGATAGGGGAGGGCAGGCGCCGGCATGATCCCCGTCAAGGGCTTCGAGGGACGCAAGGTCGCCGTGTTCGGTCTCGGCCGGACGGGGCTGACGGCCGCGCGCGCGCTCGAAGCCGGCGGAGCCGAGGCCGTGCTCTGGGACGAGAAGGAGCCCGGCCGCGCCGCCGCCCGCGCCGAGGGCTACCTGGTCGAGGATCTCAGCACATCCGACTGGAGCCAGTTCGCCGCCCTGATGCTGTCGCCCGGCGTGCCGCTGACCCACCCGACCCCGCACTGGACGGTGGAGAAGGCGAAGGCCGCCAACGTCGAAATCCTCGGCGACATCGAACTCTTCGCCCGGACCGTCAACGCCACGCCCTTCCACAAGCGCCCGCGCACCGTCGCCATCACCGGCACCAACGGCAAGTCGACGACGACGGCGCTCATCGGCCACGTGCTGTCGAGCGCCGGCCGCGACGCCCGCATCGGCGGCAACATCGGCTTTGGCGTGCTGGGTCTCCCCGAAACCCACGGCGGCGCGGTCTATGTGCTGGAGGTCTCCTCCTACCAGCTCGACCTGACGTCTTCGCTGAAGCCCTCGGTGTCGGTGCTGCTCAACATCTCGCCCGACCACCTCGACCGCCACGGCGGCATGGAGGGCTATGTCGCGGCCAAGAAGCGCGTGCTGCTCAACCAGGGCGAAGGCGACACCGCGGTCATCGGCGTCGACGATCCCTGGTGCCAGCAGATCTGCACCGAGATCACCGCCGCCAACCGCCGCACCATTCGCCCGATCAGCGCCTCCAAGTCGATGGGCCGGGGCGTCTATGCGCTGCAGGGCGTGCTCTACGACGCCACCGGCGACCGGGTGATCGAGGTCGCCGACCTGAACCAGGCCCGTTCGCTGCCCGGCCGCCACAATTGGCAGAACGCTGCGGCCGCCTACGCTACGGCCGTCGCGCTCGGCGTGCCGCGCGAGGAAGCCGCCGCCGGCCTGCTCAGCTTCCCCGGCCTCGCGCATCGCATGGAGACCGTCGGCCAGATCGGCGCCGTGCGCTTCATCAACGACTCCAAGGCCACCAACGCCGACGCCGCCCGCCAGGCGATGTCGAGCTATCCGAAGTTCTACTGGATTGCCGGCGGCCAGCCGAAGTCCGGCGGCATCGACAGCCTGACCGACCTCTTCCCCCGCATCGCCAAGGCCTACCTGATCGGCGAGGGCGCGGCGGACTTCGCCAAAGCCCTCGACGGCCAGGCGCCCTACGCCCAGTGCGGCACGATCGAGGCTGCCACCGAGGCCG
>CAMLRH010000322.1 GCA_946482375.1 uncultured Caulobacteraceae bacterium
ACCGTGTCGATATCGACCGAGCTCATGCGCTCCTTGATCGCGCGCTCCATGCGCAGCAGGCCGACGCGGTACTGGTTCTCGAGCAGTTCGCCCACCGAACGGACCCGGCGGTTGCCGAGGTTGTCGATGTCGTCGATCTCGCCGCGCGAGTCGCGCAGGTCGACCAGCGTCTGCAGCACCGCGATGACGTCTTCCTTGCGGATGACGCGCATGTCGTCGGGGCAATCGAGCTCCAGACGCATGTTCATCTTCACCCGGCCAACGGCCGAGAGGTCATAACGCTCGCCGTCGAAGAACAGCGACTTGAACATCGCCTCGGCGGCCTCGACCGTCGGCGGCTCGCCGGGGCGCATGACGCGGTAGATGTCGAAGAGGGCGTCCTCGCGGGCGACGTTCTTGTCGACCCGCAGGGTGTTGCGGATGTAGGCGCCGACCGTGACGTGGTCGATGTCGAGCACGTCGATGGTGGTGAAGCCCTGCTCTTCCAGCGCCGCGATGGCGGTGGCGTCGAGCTCGTCGCCGGCCTCGGCGTAGATCTCGCCGGTCTCCATGTTGACCGCGTCGCGGGCCAGGTAGCGGCCCGTCAGGGCCTCCGGCGCCAGCAGCAGGGTCTTCAGGCCATTGTCGGCGAACTTCTTGGCGTTACGGGCGCTGATCTTGGTGCCGGCGGGAGCGACTTCCTCGCCCGTGTCGGCGTTGACCAGCGGGAAGTCCGGCTTCACGCCGCGCCAGCGTTCCGGCTTGTACGGCGTGGCCCAGCCCTCACCCTTCTTCCCCGAGCGCTTCTCGAACGGAACGACGTCGTAGAAGGTCGTCAGGATCTCCTCGCCGTCCATGCCGAGCGCATAGAGGAAGGTCGTCGCCGGCAGCTTCCGGCGGCGGTCGATGCGGACGTAGACGATGTCCTTGGCGTCGAACTCGAAGTCGAGCCAGGAGCCGCGGTAGGGGATGATCCGCGCGGCGAAGAGCAGCTTGCCCGACGAGTGGGTCTTGCCCTTGTCGTGGTCGAAGAAGACGCCCGGCGAGCGGTGCATCTGGGAGACGATGACGCGCTCGGTCCCATTGACGATGAAGGTGCCCTTGTCCGTCATGAGCGGGATGTCGCCCATGTAGACGTCCTGCTCCTTGATGTCCTTGACCGACTTGGCGCCGGTTTCCTCTTCCATCTCGAAGACGATGAGGCGCAGCTTCACCTTCAGCGGCGCGGCATAGGTCATGTCGCGCTGGATGCATTCCTCGACGTCGTACTTCGGCTCTTCAAATTCGTACGACACGTACTCGAGCACGGCGCGCTCGTTGAAGTCCTTGATCGGGAACACCGACTTGAAGACCGCCTCGATGCCCTCGTCGCGACGCTCGCCGGAGCGGGTCTCGCGCTGCAGGAACTGTTCGTAGGAGGAGCGTTGAACCTCGATGAGGTTCGGCATCTGGACGGCTTCGGGGATGCGGCCGAAAGACTTCCGGATCCGCTTTTTGCCGGTGAAGGACTGCGCCATTTTATTCCCTGTGCCGCGCGGACGGGATTCCGCGCGTATCGTTGTCGCCTGGCGTCCACCCTCGAGATGCTTTCGCATCCGGACGCTGAGCTGGCTCCTGTGGGTCAGGAGCGCCCCTTCGCTCGGTCGGAGGGCGGCGGACCGAGCCTCGGGGCTACACGCAATGCATGCGCGCCGCGCAAACCTCGGTTCGCGCGGGAGGAGCGTATTTAGAGCACCGGCGGGGGTTAGCCAAGGGGGGCGGTACGATGTTTCGTACTTTTCCACCCGTCATCCTCGGGCCTGTCCCGAGGACCCATGAACACCGCCGCTGCAGGCAAGGAAACGGCCCCGGAAGGTAATCCCGGGGCCGTCTGTGTGCATGGGTCCCCGGCACAAGGCCGGGGATGACGCAGCGGGCGAGGCGCCCGCCGCGGCACTTACTTGATCTGGACGGAAGCGCCGGCTTCTTCGAGCTTCTTCTTGATCTCTTCGGCTTCCTGCTTGGAGACGTTCTCCTTGACGTTCTGCGGAGCGCCTTCGACCAGGTCCTTGGCTTCCTTCAGGCCGAGGTCCGGGCGAACCGAGCGGACTTCCTTGATCACGTTGATCTTCTTGTCGCCGCCGGCGGTCAGCACGACGGTGAACTCGGTCTGCTCTTCGGCGGCTTCGGCCGGAGCAGCGCCGCCACCGGCGCCCGGAGCAGCGGCCACGGCCATCGGAGCGGCGGCGGAAACGCCCCACTTCTCTTCCAGCAGCTTGGACAGCTCAGCGGCTTCCAGGACGGTCAGGGTGGAGAGGTCGTCCACCAGTTTTTCAAGCTTCGACATGGTTCTAGTTCCTTAAAGCGATGGGATGTGAGTTGGCGGAGATGACCTAGGCGGCGTCCTTGGCGGCGTAAGCGCCGATGACGCGCGCGACCTGGCCAGCCGGAGCCTGCAGAACACCGGCCACACGGGTGGCGGGGGTCTGGAGAAGCCCAACGAGCTTGGCCCGGAGCTGGTCGAGCGACGGGAGCGTGGCGAGCGCCTTGATCCCGGCTTGATCCAGCACGGTCTGACCCATGAGGCCGCCGACAACCTTGAAGTTCTCGTTGTCCTTGGCGAACTGGGTCGCGACCTTGGCGGCGGAGACAGGGTCCGGCGCGAAGGCGATGCCGACCGGGCCGGTGAAGAGGGCGTCGCCCTCATCGCCGACCGAACCGTCCAGAGCCTTACGGGCCAGAGTGTTCTTCACCACCTTGAACGCGGCGCCTTCCTTACGGAGGCGGCCACGCAGGTCGGTCATTTCCGCAACGGTCAGACCCAGGTAGTGGGTCACGACGACAGCGCCGGCGCCTTCGAACACGCCTTTCAGCGCCTCGATCGACTCCGCTTTTTGAGCGCGGTCCATTGCGGTCTCCTACTTCAATGCAGCGGCCGGACCATCCGGCAGCCGAAACAGGCGCGCATGAGGGGTCGCCCCCGCAATGCGAGCCGGATCAGCCTGTCCAAAAGGAAAGGTCCCGCCGCGCGCCCATCCGCTTTGCGGTGGATTCGCTATGGCGTTCGTTTCCCCGTCTCCCGGCGGCTGGAAAGGGCTCTTTCCCGCTTATGGC
>CAMLRH010000323.1 GCA_946482375.1 uncultured Caulobacteraceae bacterium
CCCTTCGAGGCGATGAGCTACTACGTCATCGTCGCCACCGCCGGGCACGACACCACCTCGTCGTCCACCGCCGGCGCCATCTGGGGCATGTGCGAGTATCCGGAGGAGTTCGCCAAGGTGAAGGCCGACCCGTCGCTGATCCCGGGTCTGGTCGACGAGGCCATCCGCTGGACGACGCCGGTGAAGCACTTCATGCGCTCGGCCACCGACGACACCGAACTGCGCGGTCGCAAGATCGCCAAGGGCGACTGGCTGTTCCTGTCCTACCCGTCCGGCAACCGCGACGAGGAGGTGTTCGACGAGCCCGACGCCTTCCGCATCGAGCGCAAGCCGAACAAGCACCTGGCCTTCGGTTACGGCGCGCACCTGTGCCTTGGCCAGCACCTGGCCAAGATGGAGATGCGCATCCTGTTCGAGGAACTGCTCAACCGCATGCAGTCGGTCGAGTTCGCGGGCGAGCCGCGCCGCTCGGCGGCCAGCTTCGTCGGTGGGCCGAAGTCGCTGCCGATCCGTTACCGGATGAGTTGACGCGAAAAGGCCCCGCGCCGGGGGAGGTCGCGGGGCCTTGAGAGCTCGCCGTTCGGGGGAAAACCGGCGTTCTCTGACTGAATTTCGTTCTTAGTTTTGCGCGTCGTTCGCGGCGTCGGAAACGGCGTCGCCAGCGGCTTCGACGTCCTGGCCCACGCCTTCGACGGTGTTGCACGCGGCCGTGGTCAGGCCGGCGGCGATAAGAGCGAGAAGAAACAGCTTACGCATGGCGCGTCTCCGAGGATTGAAGTCTCGGGTCGAAAACGCCGCGCCCAAGTCTAGGTTCCGGGCGGTCCGGCCTCGGGCGTCGGAAACGACAGCCTGACCGTCGTGCCGCCCTTGGCGTTCGGCTCGAACTCCGCCCGGCCGCGCAGCTGGCGGGCGAAGGCGGTCATCAGCGTGCGCCCGACGCCCGGCGACGGCTCGCCGTTCACCGCGTGGCCACCCTCGTCGCTGATGGTCAGCTCGGCCTCCGCGCCGCGGACGTTGAAGTCGACCCGCAGAGCCCCCGAGGTGCCATTCAGCGCATGCTTCTGGGCGTTGGTCACCGCCTCGACCGCGAAGAGAGCAAGTGGCGCCAGCTTGTCGGGGTCGATGACCAGCGGGTCGGCATGGACCTCCGTGCGCACCGAGCCGTGCGGCTCGCTGTCGCCGGTGAGCAACTGCGCCGTCAGCTCCTCGAGGAAGGGGCGCAGATCGACGCGCTTGAGGTCCGGGCCCTGGTAGAGGGCGCGGTAGATCAGGGCCAACGCCGCGATCCGCTGGCGGGTGTCGCTGATGGCGGCCTTGGCGGCGGGATCCGACAGCGCCCGCTGCTGCATGTTCAGCAGCGACGAGATGACCTGCAGGTTGTTCTTCACCCGGTGATGGATCTCGCGCATCAGCGCGTCCTTCTGCGCCAGCGAGTCCCGGATGGCGGTGTCGCGGGCGACGATGGTGTGGGCCATCGTGCCGAGCGTGCCGGCAAGGTCGCGGATTTCCGGCGGCGCGCGCTCGGCCTGTACGGGGCGCACGCTGAAGCGGCCGCGCGCGTAGATCGCCGCCACCCGCTGCAGATAGTTGATCCAGCGCACCACCCCCCGGTCGGTGGCGTAGAACACCGCGACCAGGGCCAGCAGGAAGGCCAGCAGCGGGAAGATGATTCCCGACAGCGGGTTCAGCCACGCCCAGGAGAACAGGCTGCGCTCTGGCGCCGACAGCACCACAAAGACCTCTTCGCGCACCAGCGGCGCGACCGAATAGACGCGGCGGCGGCCCTTGCCGTCGCGGGCATGGCTGACGAAGCCGTCGCCCTCGGTGGCGCGGGCGATCCAGTCGCCCGTCGTGCGCGGGAAGGCGGACGGGTCGGTGAAGCTGAGGTAGGCGCCGCTGCTGTCGACCACCGCCACCTCGGCGTCGGCCGGCAGGGTGGGGTCGTCCATCTCCGGCCGCAGTCCGGAAAGCGGGATCACCGCCGCCAGCGCGCCGTCGAAGCCGACGCCGGTGGTCTCGGCGCGTTTGGCGGCGAGCAGGACCGGCTCGCCCGCGTACTGCACGCCGGGCTGGCTGGTGACGACCAGCGGCTCGCCGGACGCCACGCGCTTGAACCAGTCGCGGTCGCGGCGCAGGGGATCGGCGGGAACGGTCGCGGCGGCGCAGGCGACGCGGCCCTGGGCGTCGAAGCGGATCAGGTTGGCGTAGCCGGGGATGCGCTGCGTCACCTCGGTCAGCCGGGGCGCGCATTCGAAGCCCACCGAGGCGGGCGTCAGGGTTTCCAGCAGGACGGCGGCGGCTTCCATACGCGCGCGGGCGCTGGCGGCGCTGCGCTGGGCGGCGGCCTCAAGACCCGCCTGCCGCTCCTCGGCGTCGCGGCGGAAGGAGAGGATGGACTGGCTCGCGCCAAGGATAAGGACAGGCAGCAGGGCCGCGGCGATCGCCACCCCCAGTCGGACCCGGATGGTCGTCAGGGGCCCCCAGCCGGGCAGCCGCAGGGGTTTCACCGGACGGTGCTCAGTCGCTCCGCATCGGCCAGGATGGAGCGCATGGCGTCACCCGCCGATGCGCCATCGCGATCGTATGAACCTTCTTCGAGGATCGCTTGCAGGGCCTTGCGGGCGCGGCTTACGCGACTCTTTACCGTGCCCACCGCGCAGCCGCAGATGTCGGCGGCTTCCTCGTAGGCGAAGCCGCCCGCCCCCACCAGGATCAGGGCTTCACGCTGCTCAGGCGGCAGCATGGCCAAGCCCTGCCGAAGCTCGTCGAGCGCCACCGGCGCCTCCGGGTCGTCCACGGCGACCAGGGTTCGCTCGGCCGCTTCCTGGTCCAGCTGGCTCTGACGCCAGGATCGGCGCTTCTCCGAGTAGAACTGGTTACGCAGGATCATGAAGGTCCAGGCCTTCATGTTGGTGCCCAGCTGGAAGCTGGCCCGCGCGTCCCACGCCTTCATCATGGCGTCCTGCGCCAGGTCGTCAGCGGCGGTGGGATCGCCGGTCAGCGTGCGGGCGAAGGCGCGCAGGTGCGGGATCAGCTGCACCAGTTCCTTCTTGAAGATGGCGTCGCGTTC
>CAMLRH010000324.1 GCA_946482375.1 uncultured Caulobacteraceae bacterium
GACACGCCGGGCCACGCGGCCTTCTCGGCGATGCGGGCGCGCGGCGCCAACATCACCGACATCGTCATCCTGGTGGTGGCCGCCGACGACGGCGTCATGCCCCAGACCATTGAGGCCATCCAGCACGCCAAGGCGGCCGGCGCGCCGATCATCGTGGCGATCAACAAGATCGACAAACCGGACGCCGATCCGACGCGCGTGATCAACGAGCTGCTGCAGCACGAGATCGTGGTCGAAAGCCTGGGCGGCGACACCCAGGCCGTCGAAGTCTCGGCGACCAAGAAGACGGGTCTCGACGATCTGGTCGAGAATATCCTCCTGCAGGCCGAACTGCTCGAGCTGAAGGCCAACCCCGATCGTACGGCCGAGGGCGTGGTCATCGAGGCCAAGCTGGACAAGGGCCGCGGCGCCGTCTCCACCGTGCTGGTCAAGCGCGGCACGCTGAAGCGCGGCGACATCGTCGTCGCCGGCGCCAACTGGGGCCGCGTCCGCGCCTTGCTGAACGAGCGCGAGGAACAGCTGCAGGAAGCCGGCCCGTCAACGCCGGTGGAGATCCTCGGCCTCGACGGCACCCCCGATCCGGGCGAGCCCTTCGCCGTGGTCGAGAACGAGGCCCGCGCCCGCGAGCTCACCGACTACCGCGACCGCAAGCGCCGTGAACGCACGGCCGGGGCCCCGATGGCCCAGGCCAGCCTCGCCGACATGATGGCCAAGCTGCAGACCAAGAAGGTCAGCGAGCTGCCGCTCATCATCAAGGCGGATGTCCAGGGCTCGGCGGAAGCCATCGTCGGCTCGCTGGACAAGATGGCCCACGAAGAAGTCCGCGCGCGGATCATCCTGTCCGGCGCCGGAGCCATCAGCGAAAGCGACGTGCTGCTGGCCAAGGGCGCCGGCGCGCCGATCCTCGGCTTCAACGTCCGCGCCTCGAAGCAGGCGCGCGACCTGGCCGAACGAGAAGGCGTCGAAATTAGGTATTACGCGATCATCTACGACCTGCTGGACGACATCAAAGGCGTGCTCTCGGGCATGCTGGCGCCGATCCAGCGCGAAACCTTCCTCGGCAACGCCGAGGTGCTGCAGGTGTTCGACATCTCCAAGGTCGGCAAGGTGGCGGGCTGCAAGGTCACCGAAGGCGTGGTCCGCAAGGGCGCCAAGGTCCGCATCGTGCGCGAGGACATCGTCGTTCTCGAACTCGGCACCCTGCAGACGCTCAAGCGCTTCAAGGACGAGGTCAACGAGGTGCAGTCGGGTCAGGAGTGCGGCATGGCGTTCGCCGGCTTCCAGGACATCAAGGCCGGCGACACCATCGAGTGCTTCACCGTCGAAGAAGTGAAGCGCACGCTCTGACGCATGGCCCAGTCTAAGGTCCTCGCCGCCGCGCTCATGGTCATCTTGGCCATTGCGTCAGCGGCGAAGGCTGAGGAGCCCGGTTCTGCGGAAGTTGAGCGCTATTATCCCGAGCAAGCGCAGCGGGAAGAGGTCGAGGGTGCGGTCGACCTTCGATGCGTCGTCACGCCCGAAGGTCGCGTGACCGATTGCACGGTTGAGCGGGAGACTCCGCCGGGCCTGGGCTTCGGCGAAGCTGCGATCCGGCTCTCGAGCCAGTTCCGAATGAAACCCAATCCTGACATGGGGCCGACCGAACGGGGGACGGTGCTGATCCCTGTCAAATTCGCGCTGCCGACCCAGTCGCCGGCTACTCCCTGAGCATGCGCGCGCCGGAGACGATCTGGCTCGCGCAGCTGGCGAGGTCGCTCGCCTGACACTGCCCGTAGATGACGTAGTCGCGGTCTTCGCGCCGCTGGGCGGGCGCGTGCAGCTCGGCATTGTAGAAGAGGCCCATCGGGGTCTCCTCCACCGACAGGATGCTGACCTGCAGGCCTCGCGGATAGACGCCTGGCTCGGCGGCGACCATCTCCATGGCCCGCTGCTCGATCAGCGGACCGTAACGTTCGGTCGGGCCGGCGACTTCGGGCGGCAGCTCGGGTTCAGGTTCGGGCGCGGTGGCGCAGGCAGCCAGCATGGCGAGCGCCGCGAGGATCAGCGGGAGTCTCCGCATTCCGGTCCCCTTGTTTCTGCCGCCCAGCTTGCGCCTTTCGCGGGGACAGTCAAAGGCTTGCGCCATCATCTCGCCCCCTGAACGCGGTTATGTCACGCCCATGAAAGCCCTCGTTCCCCTGCTGGCGCTCGTTGTCGCCGGCTGCGCCACGACTACGCGGATCGACGCGGCGGGCGACGTCCACGACCTGCTGGTCGCCGTGCGCGACAACGACAGGAAGGCCTTCGAGCGCCACATCGACCGCGACGCCTTGCGCCGCCAGATCGAAGGACGGCTGGTGCGCGAAGCCCACAGCTCGGACGCCCCGCAGGCCCTGAAGTCGTTCGGCATCGCGCTGGCCCAGCCGGGCGCGGCGATCGCGGAAGCCATGCTGCTGCAGCCGAGCTTCCTGAAGATGGCGGCAGAGCAGTACGGCTACACCCCCGACCAGCCGGTCCCCGGTCGCATGGCCATCGCCGGCTCGCTAAAATACCTCGACGACGGCCGCGTCTGCGTCACCCGCCGCAAGGATGGGCCGTGCCTGCTCTACTTCACCGAAGGCGGCGGGACCTGGCGGCTCACCGGCTTCGAGGGTGAGCTTTCGGACTTGCGCGCAACGCTTTCGGCGGCGAAGTGAGACACATGAAACCGGTTTCCCTGCTTGGCGCCGCCCTGCTGGCGCTTCTTTCCGCCGCTCCAGCGCAGGCCGCCGACAAGCGGATGGTCTCGTATGACGCCATCTCGCCCGACGCCCGACGGCTGACCGGGGCTGGGCTGACCTTCGTGTTCACCAAGTCCTTCCTGCGCACCCGGGTGCTGGCGGTGCACGCCACCGCCGTGCCGGTCGGCGTCCTTGTCGAGCCTTCCGGCGACGGCCAGACCAACCAGAAGCTCGACGTGCTGATGGGCGACGACGCCAGGACCGGCGGCCTTTACCGCATCGACCCGTCCGAGAAGCAGGGCGCGGTGATGGTGCAGGCCTTCTGTCCCGGCTCGACGTCGGGCTGGCTGGCCATCGGCGCCATCGC
>CAMLRH010000325.1 GCA_946482375.1 uncultured Caulobacteraceae bacterium
GGGCGGCTGGTCGCGTCATTCCCGGTCGAGGACGGCGACGAGCTGCTGCTGGTCAGCGACGGCGGCCAGCTGATCCGGGTGCCGGTGGGCCAGGTCCGCATCGCTGGACGCAACACCCAGGGTGTGACCATCTTCCGCAAGGCCGAGGACGAGCGCGTCGTCTCGGTGGAACGGCTGGCCGAACCCGGCGGCGGCGATGACGACGCCGGCGAGGAAGGCGAGGGTCCCGAAGGGGACGCTGAAGAAGGCGGCGAGGAGGCTTGATGCGGGTCGGACTGTATCCGGGGACGTTCGACCCCATGACCAACGGCCATCTCGACATCATCGGGCGGGCCGTAAAGCTGGTCGACCGGCTCGTGATCGGCGTCGCCATCAACGAGGGCAAGGGGCCGCTGTTCACGCTCGAGGAGCGGGTGGCGATCATCCAGCAGGAAACCGCGCACCTGACGCAGATCGCCGAGATCGAGGTGCGGCCGTTCAAGGGCCTGCTGATGCACTTCGCGCGCGAGGTCGGGGCCGGGATCATCGTGCGCGGCCTGCGCGCCGTTGCCGACTTCGAGTACGAGTTCCAGATGACGGCCATGAACCAGCAGCTCGACCGCGACATCGAGACGGTCTTCCTGATGGCCGACCCGCGTCACCAGGCGGTCGCCTCGCGGCTGGTCAAGGAGATCGCCGGGCTTGGCGGCGACATCTCCAAGTTCGTCACCCCCGGCGTCGCCGAACGCCTGCTCTCCAAGGTCGGCCGGGGTTGAGCCCAGAGGCCTTCGCGGCCGAATGGATCGCGGCCTGGAACAGCCACGACCTCGAACGGATCCTGAGCCACTATGCCGACGACATCGTCTTCGAGAGCCCGGCCTCGACGCGGATCACCGGCGATCCGACCGGCCGTGTGGTCGGCAAGACTGCGCTGCGCGACTATTGGCGTCAGGCGCTGGAGCGGGTTCCGGACCTGACCTTCACGCTGAAGGCTGTATATGGCGGGGCGGGGGGTGTCGCGATCCGCTACCACAGCTCCCGGACCGGCCGCGAAACGGTCGAAGTCCTGCAGTTCAACGAGGCCGGGCTCGCGACCTGGGCCGCCGCCTACTACGAGTGAGACGAATGAGACGAGCCGCCCTGATCTTCGCCGCCTGCGCCCTCATGGCCGCGCCCGCCGCCGCGCAAGTCCCGGACTGGCGCACGCCGAACCCGGAGAACGTCTGGGTCATCGACACCAACAAGGGCCGCATCCTGGTGGAGCTGTCGCCGGAACTGGCGCCGGCCCATGTCGAGCGGGTGAAGATGCTGACGCGCTACGAGTTCTACGACACCCGCACCTTCTTCCGCGTCATCGACGACTTCATGGCCCAGACGGGCGACCCGCTGAACAACGGCACGGGCGGCTCCTCGCAGCCCGACCTGGAGCCGGAGTTCAGCTTCCGGCGCGGCATGGGCGGCGGCTTCGTGAAGGCGGCAAGCGCGCCGGCCGACGAGATCGTGCGCGCGACCACCGACCTTGGCTTCATCGGCGTCATGCCGGTGCGCTCGCAGCCCGAGATGCAGATGATGATGACCGCCGACGGCAAGGCCCCGGCCTGGGGTCTGTTCTGCCAGGGCGTCGTCGGCATGGCCCGCGGCACGCCCGAGAACAGCGCCAACAGCCAGTTCTTCCTGATGCGCCACACCCGTCACGACCTCGACCTTGAATACACGCCGTTCGGGCGGGTGATCTCGGGCCTCGACGTGGTGCGCAAGATCAAGACCGGCGAGCCGGTGGCCGAGCCGCAGGACAGCATGACCCGCGTGCGACTGCTTTCCGACCTGCCCGAGGCCGAGCGTCCGAAGATCGAGGTGATGGACACTCGCGGCCCCGCCTTCCGCGCCATCGTGGACGCCGCGAAGGCGAGAAGCGGCGGTCGGCTGGATATTTGCGACGTGGAGATTCAGGCCAAGGTCGGCTGACGCGGCCCTGGTTCAAATCCGAAGTTACTCGTCTAAGGGCTGAGAACGGCGTGGATTTCTCGTTTTGCGACATCGACATCCCTGTCGAGATCGGATAGCCGCAGACCATCATGGCTAATCCCGAAGACACCATCATCATGCAGCTCGAAACCGGTCCGGTGACCATCGAGCTCCTCCCCGACCTCGCCCCCGTACACGTCGCCCGCATCAAGGAGCTGGCGCGCGAGGGATTCTACGACGGCATCGTCTTCCACCGGGTGATCCCGGGCTTCATGGCCCAGGGCGGCGACCCCAGCGGACGCGGCATCGGCGGCTCCTCGAAGCCGAACCTGAAGGCCGAGTTCAGCCGCGAGCCGCACATCCGCGGCGTCTGCTCGATGGCGCGGACCAGCGATCCGAACTCGGCCAACAGCCAGTTCTTCATCTGCTTCGACGACGCCACCTTCCTCGACGGCCAGTACACCGTCTGGGGCCGGGTGACCGAGGGCATGGAGCACGTCGACGCGCTCCCCAAGGGCGAACCGCCCCGCCAGCCCGGCAAGATCGTCAGCATGAAGGTCGCGGCGGACCAATAAGCGGCCGCGCGCGTTTCGCCGTTCATGGCGGCGAAGCTCAAGGTTTTCGTCACGTCGGACGGCCTCACCGACTATGTCGTCGCGACCACCTCGCGGCCGAAGGCGCTTGCCGCGTGGGGCGTGCATCAGGATTTGTTTGCGACCGGGGCTGCGCGGGAGGTCGATGACCCGGCGCTGGTGAAGGCCGCGACGGCGCAGCCGGACGAGGTGCTGGAGCGGCCGGCGGGGGCGGCGGCGACGACGCTGAAGTCTATCGAAGCGGCCAAGCCGAAGAAGAAGGAACCGTCGAAGGCGGCGCTGAAGAAGGTCGCCGACCTGGAGGCGGAGCTTGAGGCGCTCGAGGACCGCTGGGCGGAGCAGATGGCGTCGCTGGAGGCGGCGCGGGCGGAGCTGGACCGCCGCGAAGAGCGCGAACAGGCGGCTTATGAGGCCGAGCGCGCGAAGCTGAGCGGACGGTTGGAGAAGGCGCGGGATGCGCTCACCTGATCTCCCTTCCCCCTGGATGGGGGAAGGGTCGGGGATGGGGGTGGAAGAGCTTCA
>CAMLRH010000326.1 GCA_946482375.1 uncultured Caulobacteraceae bacterium
CCTCGCGCTGTTCGACGACCTGGCCGTGAGGACCGAAGCTCTCGTAGGGCCAGACGTTCCGCGTCGGTGCGGCCGGAGGGGTGACCTCGACCGCCTGCGAAGCCTTGAGGGCGGCTATGAGCACAGCTTCGCCGCCCGGGATCGGATCGGGGGTGGCCAGGAAGACCAGTGGTCCGGAGCCGGCAAACGCGCCTTGCAGGGCCTGGGAGACGGGTTCGGCTTTCAGGTCCTTCACCGCCTCCTCGAAAAGGGCGAGGTCCTGGGCGGGGGCGGTGACGACCCAGTCTTCCTCGAGGCTGGCGACGATCTGCCCGGCCAGCGCCGAGGTGCGCCGGGTCTGGGAGGCAGCGGCCAGCGTGGTGAGGCGGGCGCGGTATTCGGCGATCTCGCGGTCGAGTTCGTCTTGGCGGACGCCGTACTGCACGGCGCGGCGCTGTTCGCGCTCAGCGGCCTCCATGGCCACTTGCCAGGCGCCCGGCTTGCCGTTGACGCTGAGCGTGGTGACCTCGGCGGCGCGGAACTGGTTCGTCACGAAGGCGGCGGCGCTGATGAAGGGCGCGTCCGGCGCGCGGGCGATCCGCTCCAGCCGACGGTTCAGCACGGCGAAGCCCAGCCGCTCCTTCCAGTCCTGCTTGCGCTTGGCCGTGGTGTCGAGGGCGAGGTCGGGTGGGGCGAGCCAGGCCATCTGGAGGTTCAGCTGCGAGCCCGGCTCGACGGCGACCATGGCCTCGGGTCCGCGGCTCTGGACCGGGCCGGGATCGACGTCCATCCCGGCGTCGCCCTGACCGCGCCAGTCGGCGAAGGTGGAGCGGATCTTCGCTTCCATGACGTCGACGTCGAAGTCGCCGACGGCCACGAGGACCGCGCGTTCGGGGCGGTAGTAGCGCTCATAGAAGTCGACCAGCTCGGCGCGAGGCGCGGTTTGCAGCACCTCGACCTTGCCGATCGGCAGGCGAGTGGGCGGCCGCTGGCCTTTGAAGAAGAAGCCGAGGCGCTGCTTGAAGACCCGGTAAGCGGGCGAATCACGGGTCCGCTCTTCCGACAGCACGACGCCGCGCTCGCGGTCGACGGCGTCGGCGGCGATGGTGAGTTCGCTGGCCGTCTCGCGCAGGATCTTCAGGCCGAGGTCGACGGAAGGGTCGTCCGTCTTCGGCAGGTCGAGCATGTAGACCGTCTCGGTCCACGAGGTTGAGGCGTTGGTGTCGGGGCCGAAGGCGAGGCCGGCGCGCTCCAGCGTGCGGACCATCTCGCCTTCGGGAATCGCCTTCGAGCCGTTGAAGGCCATGTGCTCGAGGAAGTGGGCCAGACCCTGCTGGCTGTCGCTTTCCATCAGTGAGCCGGCGTCGAATCGCAGGCGCAGCGAGGCCTGCCCCGGTGGCGTGGCGTTCTTCTGGATGGCGTAGCGCATGCCGTTCGGCAGCGCGCCGAAGCGGATGTCGGAGGCCGCCGGGACGTCGGTGATCGCCTGGGGCCACTGTCCGGGCGCGAGCTGGACGGGCTGGACAACCGTGGGCGCGGCTTCCGGCGCCCGGACGGCGTCGCGGTCAAAGAGGGCGCAGGAGCTCAGGAGAAGGGCGGTTGCGGCGAGGGCAGCCGAACGCAGGTGGCGGATCGTCACTCAGGAAGCCTTCGAAAAGGGGAAGCGAGCCGCACCTTCGCCGCCGATGGTGTCGCCCGCAAGGCGCCAATCGGCTAGGGAGGGGCATGAGCGACACCGCGCCACAACCCGAGCGCCGCCGGCCCGAGCCGATCTTCAACGCGCCGTGGCCGGCCATGACGGTGGCGCTGCTCATCATCGCAAGCTTTGTCGTCCAGCAGCGGCTCGATGAGCGGGTCTGGGCGGCCTACGTCCTCACGCCCGCCGAGGTGCTGCAGCTTGGGCGCTGGGAGACGCTGGTGACGCCGCTGTTCCTGCATGGCGGCTGGGTTCACACGCTGATGAACGCAACGGCGGCGCTGGCCTTCGGCACGCCGGTGGCGCGGCTGTTTGGCCTGAGGCCCATGGCGGCGTTGACGTTCTTCCTCTTCTTCCTGGTGTGCGGGGCGCTCTCCAGCATCGGCTATGTGCTGATGCATCCGGTCAGCCTCGTGGCGGTGGTCGGCGCATCGGGCGCGGTTTCGGGGTTCTTCGGCGCCGCGTCACGCCTCATCGACCGGCACGGGGCGCTTGGGCCGCTCTTCACGCGGAACACCATCGGCATGGCGGTCGCCTGGATCATCGTGAACCTGATCGTCGGGTTCGTCCCGGTGATGCCCGGCACGAACGGGGCGGGCATCGCCTGGGAGGCGCATGTGGCGGGCTATTTGGCCGGCCTGCTGCTGATCGGCCCCTTCGCCCGCGTGCTGGGCCGCGCCTAGAACGTTGATTCGCGGGCTCGTTTGCGCGACCCTTCCCCTGGGGGAACAAGGGAGAGGTTCGGGTGCTGGTCTCACAGATCCTGAAGGACAAGGGTGACATGGTCTTCACCGCCTCGCCGAACGAGACGGTGAGCGCGGTCGCGGGCGAGCTCTACGCCCGGCGCGTCGGCGCCGTGGTGGTGGTGGGGGAAGCCGGCGAAGTGGTCGGCATCGTCTCCGAGCGAGACATCGTCCGCGTGGTGGCCGAGCACGGCGCAAGCTGCCTGGCCAGCGCCATCGAAACCTGCATGACCCGCGACGTCATCTTCGCCGCGCCCGGTGAGACGGTCGATTCGCTGCTGTCGCGCATGACCGACCGCCGCATCCGCCACCTGCCGGTGGTGAGGGATGGACGCCTGGCCGGCATCGTTTCCATCGGCGACCTCGTGAAGCACAAGATCTCCGAGGTCGAGGCCGAGGCCGACGGACTGAAGCAGTATATCGCGGCGGGTTGATCCTTAACCCGCTCATCCCGACGAAAGTCGGGACCCAGTCCTGTCCAGTCAGCACTCCGCTAGAAAGACCTGGGCCCCGGCTGGAGTTTACGCTCCGGCCGGCGTGCGCCGGACCGGTGGCGCCGGGGTGAGCGGATTGTGGGTGGGTCAGGCCACGGGCGCCAGCATCTCCACGACACCGTGCTCGGCGGCCT
>CAMLRH010000327.1 GCA_946482375.1 uncultured Caulobacteraceae bacterium
TATGTCGCCGGCGCGACGCCGATGGATACCGAGGCGGACGCCGAGGTTTACGTCACGCGTCTGGAGGCGCTGCCGGGCTACTTCGCGGTCAACATCGCCAACGCCGAACGCTCGGCGGCGACGGGGCTGACCCAGACGGCGGACACCACGCGCGCGGTGCTGGCGCAGGTCCGCAAGCAGCTCGCCGTCGCCCCGGCCTCCGACCCGTTGATGGCGCCGCTCGCCGCACTGCCGGCATCGCTGGCTCCCGGGCGGCAGGCCGAGCTGCGCGGGCGGGCGCTGAGGGCCGTCGTGAAGTCCCGCGTTCAGCTTGGGCGGTTCGCGGACTTCCTGGAGACGACCTACCTGCCCGCCGCCCGGCCGGGTCCCGGCGTGTCATCAGCCAGGGGCGGGCGCGACTACTATCTGTGGGCGGTACGCCACCATACGACGACGGACCGCACGCCCGACGAGATCCACGCCATTGGGCTGGCCGAAGTCGCCCGCATCCGCGCCGAGATGGAGATCACCATGCGCGAGGCGGGCTTCACGGGGACCTTCCCCGAGTTCCTGGCCTTCCTGCGCTCCGACCCACGCTTCTACGCCCAGACCCGCGAGGACCTGCTGGAGAAGGCCTCCGAGATCGCCAAGCGCATCGACGACAAGCTGCCGCGCTTCTTTGGCACGCTGCCGCGCCTGCCCTACGGCGTGCGGCCGGTGCCGGCGGACATCGAGGACGGCTACACCACCGGCCGCTATTTCCCGGGCAACCCCAGGCAGGGGCTGGCGGGCGGCTACATGGTCAACACCTCGCACCTCGACCAGCGACCGCTCTACGAGCTGCCGGCGCTGACGCTGCATGAGGCCGTGCCGGGACACCATCTGCAGATCGCGCTGGCGCAGGAGCTGGAGGGCGCGCCGGCCTTCCGCCGCGAGGCCGGGACCAGCGCCTTCGTCGAGGGCTGGGGCCTCTATGCCGAGAAGCTCGGGACGGAGATGGGCATCTACCGTGACCCGTATGAGCGCTTCGGGCGGCTGTCCTATGAGATGTGGCGCGCCTGCCGGCTGGTCGCCGACACCGGCATCCACTGGAAGGGCTGGACGCTGGATGAGGCCCGCGCCTGTTTCGTGGAGAACTCGGCGCTCGCCCCGCACAACATCGAGACCGAGCTTGCCCGCTACGTTTCCTGGCCAGGGCAGGCGTTGGCCTACAAGACCGGCGAGATGAAGATCCTGGAGTTGCGCAAGCGGGCCGAAACGGCATTGGGGGTGAAGTTCGACATCCGGCGCTTCCACGACGCGGTGCTGCTGGCGGGGCCGCTGCCGATGGATTTGCTGGAAACGCGCATCGACCACTGGATCGCCGCGGAGAAGGCGAGGTGAGTTGGCCGAAGGCGCGAGGGACCGTATAGCACCGGTCGATGCGCATCCTCATCTGCACCGACGCGTGGGAGCCGCAGGTCAACGGCGTGGTGCGCACCCTGACCCGCACCATCGCCGAACTGCGCGCCATGGGCCACGAGATCGAGGTGGTCAGCCCCATGGGCTTTCGGACCGTGCCGCTGCCGACCTATTCGGAGATCCGGCTGGCCATCGGCGCCTATGCCGGAACGCGCGAGAAGTTCGTCTCTTTCCAGCCCGACGCCATCCATATCGCCACCGAGGGGCCCATCGGGCTGGCGGCGCGGCGGCTTTGCCTGGAGTGGAAGCTGCCGTTCACGACCAGCTACCACACGCGCTTCCCGGAGTACGTCTCGGCCCGCGTACCGGTGCCGCTGTCGGCGGGCTACGCCTACATGCGCTGGTTCCATGGGCCGTCGGGGCGGGTCATGGTGGCGACGCCGACGCTGCGGAAGGAGCTGGAGGACCACGGCTTCTCCAACCTTTCCTACTGGACGCGCGGCGTGGACCTTGAACTTTTCGAGCCACGCCAGCCGGGCGACCCCGATGTCTTCGAAGGCCTGCCGCGGCCGATCTTCATCAACGTCGGCCGCGTGGCGGTGGAGAAGAACATCGAGGCTTTCGCCGAGCTGAAGCTGCCGGGCACGAAGGTCGTCGTCGGCGACGGCCCGCAGCGCGCCGAGCTGGAGAAGAAGTATCCGGACGTCGTCTTCACCGGCGCCAAGTTCGGCGCCGACCTCGCCGCCCACTTCGCCTGCGCCGACGTCTTCGTCTTCCCGTCGCTGACCGACACCTTCGGCCTCGTCATCCTGGAGGCCATGGCCTGCGGTACGCCGGTGGCGGGCTTCTCCGCGCCCGGGCCAGTCGACATCATTCCGGGCTCGAACGCCGGCTTCGTCGCGCCGGACCAGAAGAGGGGCCTGGCGGAAGCGGCCGTGAAATGCCTGGAGCTCGACCGCGCGACGGTGCGGGCGTTCGCCGAGGGCTACAGCTGGCGCGCCTGCGCCGAGCAGTTCTTCCGCAACCTCGAGCCCTATCCCGAGCCGGAGAAGAGCCGCTTCTGGCGCCGCCTACGCCGCATCACCCGCCTGCGCCGACGGCCGAAGGCCGCATAAGAAGCCCTTCCCCCTGGATGGGGGAAGGGTTTGGGATGGGGGTGGAAACGGTTCAGGTCGTGGCCCTGCCGGCGTGAAATCGGCTGGCGGCGCCACCCCCATCCCCAGCCCTTCCCCCATCCAGGGGGAAGGGAGAACGCTAGCTCGTCGGCTTGGCCATTACCTTGCCGGTCTTGACGGCGTCCTGCTGGGCGGCGTGCTGCCCGGCGGGCAGCGGGATCAGGCCGCGCGACTGCAGGTAGCCGCCCTTGCCGGTGGCCGCGTCGGAGACGAACTCGTTCACGAACTCGGCGAGGCCGGGCGTTTTGCCGATGTTGGCCTTCTTCACGTAGATGAAGAGGCTGCGCGACAGCGGGTACTGGCCGCTGGAGATGGTGGCGGGCGTGGGGGCGACGCCGTTGATCTTGGCGCCCTGAACCTTGTCCATGTTCTCCTCGAGGAAGGAGAAGCCGAACACGCCGAGCGAGCCGGGCGTCCTGGTCAGCGTCTGGACGATGGCGTTGTCGTTCTCGCCGGCGTCGATCCAGCCGTCGCCGCGCA
>CAMLRH010000328.1 GCA_946482375.1 uncultured Caulobacteraceae bacterium
CCGAACGTCACCTTCTCGAAGAACAACTTCACCAGCTACAATTTCAGCATTCGCGGCATCGGCACGAAGGCTGTTTCGGCGACGACCGACCCCGGCGTGGCGGTGTCGTTCAACAACATCGCGCTGCTGCAAAACCGCCTGTTCGAGCAGGAATACTTCGACATCGACCGCGTCGAGGTGCTGCGCGGCCCGCAGGGCACGCTGTACGGCCGCAACGCCACGGCGGGCGTCATCAACGTCATCACCGCCAAGCCTCACCTGGGTGAATTCCGGGGCTGGGTGAAGGGCGAGGTCGGCAACTACGACACCAAGCGCATCTCGGCGATGGTCAACGTGCCGCTGGTCGAGGACAAGCTGGCCATCCGCGTCGCGGGCGCGCTTACCTCGCGGCAGGGCTACGACTTCAACACCGTGACGGAAAACCCGGTCAACGGCCGCGAACTGTGGTCGGGCCGCGTCACCATCGGCTTTGAGCCGACGGAGAACATCCGCGCCAACCTGGTCTGGGAGCGGTTCGAGGAAGACGACAACCGTTCGCGCACCGGCAAGCAGGTCTGTCATCGCGACCCGGGACCGACGCATATCGGCGATACCCGGATCGCCGACGACATCAATAACTCGTGGCATACCAACCTCGGGTCGGCCCTGTTCTCGCAGGGCTGCCAGCCGGGCAACATGTACGACGACATGGCCTACGGCACGCCCAACGGCCTGGCCCTGCCGTTCGTGTTCGGCATGATCATGCTGGGCGCGAGCTGCAACGGCTGTCCGCCGCCGCTGGCGTCCCTGGGTATGGATTCAAACGGCAATCGCCGCACGCTCATCAATATTCAGGATCCGTACGACGGCATGATGCAGTCGCGGAATATGCGCGAGATCGCCTCCTTCCGTGATCCGGTCTATCGGGCGAAGGCGGACGTCATCCAGCTGAACGTTGACATCGACCTGTCGGAGTCTCTGACCTTCTCGTCGCAGACAGCTTACAACAAGGATACGACCTACTCGTTCCAGGATTTCAACCGCTTCAACACTGTGCCGATCTTCTTCGACACCAACGACCTGTGGTCGAGGATAACGCCGACCAAGGTCGCCAGCCCCTGGCAGTATCTGGCCCCCAACGGCGAGTTCTGCGACCCGCAGCTGGGCTGCTCGGACACCATGGCCGGCTTCGACATCGCCCAGGCGACGGGCGAACAGTTCGCGCAGGAGTTCCGCCTGCAATCGGATTTCGACGGTCCCCTGAATTTCAGCGCCGGCGCCAACTACACCGAGTTCGAGGCGCTGGTCGATTACTACATCTTCTTCAACCTGATCAGCGCGATGGCGCAGATCGGTCCCTTCAGGAGCCACTCCACCCTGCCCGGGTATGACACCTTCGAATATTGTCACCAGACCGTCGATTACGGCTTCTTCAACCACAATCCACCCGTTCTGACGGGTGAGACTCCGAATGCCATCTGTCCGTATATCGACCCCAATCCCATTGAGAGCATCAATGGTGAGGGTCACAACTACTTCCGCTCCAAGAACCCATACCGCCTGAAGTCGGGGGCTGTGTTCGGGGAAGTGTATTGGGAGGCCAGGGAAGATCTGAAGGTTACCGCCGGCCTGCGCTACACCGACGACCGGAAGCACTTCATTCCGGTGCCGAGCCAGGTGTTGACGGCGCAAGGCGCCTACGCAGGGGGCGTCGTCAACCGCGGCTATCCCGAACTGCCCCCGATCAAGCAGAAGTGGGGTGAATTCACCGGCCGGATTGGCATCGACTGGAAGCCCGTGCTGCCGTTCACCGACAGCACCATGCTCTATGCCTTCTATTCGCACGGCTACAAGGGCGGCGGCGCCAACCCCCCAACGCCGGGCTTTGCCACCGCCGAGGAGACCGGGGCGCAGATCGGCTACCCCCCGGAAACGGTCGCGCTGTTCAAGGAGTTTGGCCTTCTGCCCGTCATGCAGCTCAACGGGGCGGAGTACGGTCCGACCTTCCTGCCGGAGTTCGTCGATGCTTTCGAGTTCGGCGCCAAGAATACCCTGCTCGGCGGTGCGCTGGTCTTCAACGCCTCGGCCTTCTACTACGACTATACGGACTATCAGGTTTCCCAGATCCGCGACCGCTCGGCGGTCAACGAGAACTTCGACGCCACCATCTGGGGGCTGGAGTTCGAGACCCTGTTCTCGCCGACGCGTAATCTGAGGATCATCGCCAACGTCGGCTATCTCGATACCCAGATCGCCGATGGCGAGAAGTCCATCGACATCATGAACCGCACGCAGGGCAACCCGGACTATGTCGTGGTCAAGCCCTGGGTGCAGCAGACGTCCAACTGCGTCCTGCCGAGGCATGTCGTCGAGGCCTGGCTGAACAAGCCGCAATCGTCGAGTTACTGGGGCTACAACTTCATGTGCGGTGGCGGCGGTTTCGCCGGCGTCAGCGGCAACGTCGCCAACGACCCCCTGTTCGGCAACACCCGGTATAACAAAGCCAACTACCCGGAACTCAACGACGGGGCCGGGCTGTGGGCGGACCTCAGTGGCAACGAGCTGCCGAACTCGCCGCACTGGACCGCCAACATCGGCGCCCAGTACAGCATGGACTTCGCGGAGAACTGGAAAGCCACCCTGCGCGGCGACGCCTACTGGCAATCGCAGTCCTGGGCGCGCGTCTACAACGCCGACCCGTATGACAAGCTGCACGGCTGGTACAACGCCAACCTGTCGCTGTGGATCGAGAACGACGACGGCCTGAAGATCGAGCTCTACGCCAAGAACATCCTCGACGACACGCCGATCACCGACGCGTTCCTCAACTCCGACGATACGGCCCTGACGACCAACGTCTTCGTGCTCGACCCACGACTGATCGGTCTCAGCATTCGCAAGGAGTTCTAGCCGGCTTCGGCCCCCTTCGAAGCGGCCTAAGGCGGCGGGTCACTCCGCCGCCTTTTCTTTTCTCCCCGATCTGCTGCACGATCCGCGCGGTCGTGCGTCATACGTTTGCGCGGCGCTTTTCGCCGTGGGGCGTGAGGGCCAATG
>CAMLRH010000329.1 GCA_946482375.1 uncultured Caulobacteraceae bacterium
ACAGATGCACTGGCGGCAGCCCGCGACCGGGCGCCTGTTTGGCGGCGGCTACGACACCTTCAAGACCGGGCTTCGACTCCATGCCCACAATCTAGTTGCGCGTGACGGGTCCCGATAGGTCGGCGACCTCGCGCAGCTTGCGGACCAGCACGCGGCGCTGGTCGACCGGGCCGGGCATAAGGGCGCCCGGCGCGCGGCTGAAGCCGGTCCGTTCGAACCAGGGGGCGTCGCCGACCAGCAGCACGGCGGCGTCTCCGGCGGCTTTGGCGGCTTCGCAGGCGCGTTCGACGAGGGCCTGGCCGAGGCCGGCGCCGCGCTGGTCGGCCTCGACGGCGATGGGACCAAGCAACAGGGCGGGCTCGCCGCCGACCCTGATCGGCCACAGCCGCACTGAACCCGCCAGCCGGCCGTCGATCTCGGCGACGAAGGAAAGGTCCCTGCGCGCGGCGTTGCCCTCGCGCAGCCGCTCGGCTGACTTGGCGTAGCGGCCGGGGCCGAAGGCGCGTTCGACGAGGGCGGCGACGGCGTCGGCGTCCCGAGGTTCTTCGTTGCGGATCAGGGGGGTCTGGCTCATGGGCCGGGCGCCAATAGGGCCAGTGACGCGGGCCGTCAATGCGTCCTTCGACACGGCGCTGCGCGCCTGCTCAGGATGACTAGCTCTGAATAAGTCATGGTGAGCAGCGGCGAAGCCGCGTGTCGAACCACGCATTGCGGCGCGGCCCGGCCCAAGCCATGTTGCGCGCGCCGATGTCCGAGCCTCCCCCGCCTCTGGCGACCTCCGCCCGCGCGCTGCTTTCACAGCGTGATTTCGTCTTCTTCTGGTTCTCGCGCTGGACCGCCGTGCTGGGCGTGCAGATTCAGTCGGTGGCGCTGGGCTGGCACGTCTATGAGCTGGCGCGCGAGACCATGGACGTGAAGCGCTCGGCCTTCATGGTCAGCCTGATCGGGCTGGTCTCGTTCATCCCGGTGCTGCTGCTGGCGCTGCCGGCGGGCGAGACGGCGGACCGGCATAACCGCAAGACCATCCTCCTGTTCTGCTACGCGGGCGAGATCTCGACGGCGGTGTTGCTGACCATCGCGACGGTGAGCGGGTTCGCCAGCATCCCGTTGCTGCTGGGCGTGGCCCTGGTGTTCGGTTCGTCGCGGGCCTACTTCGCGCCCGCCAACACGGCGCTGGGGCCGATGCTGGTGCCCCGCGAGCTGCTGCCCCGCGCGATCGCCTGGAACTCCCTGGCGTGGCAGACGGCGGCGATCGCGGGACCGGCGCTGGGCGGCATCCTGGTGGCCATATCGCCCGCCCATTCCTACGCCACGGCGGCGGTCCTCTATGTGACGGCGGCGGTCTGCATTCTCGCCATCCGGGGCTCGACGCAGCCGCAGGTGCAGCCCGGCTCGCGGTGGGAGCTGATGAAGGAGGGGCTGGCCTACGTCTGGAAGAACAAGATCGTCTTCGGCTCGATCTCGCTGGACCTGGCGGCGGTGATCCTGGCGGGCGCGACCGCGCTGCTGCCGGTGTTCGCCAAGGACGTGCTGCATGTCGGCGCCGAGGGCTTCGGCCTCCTGCGCGCCTCGCCGGCCATCGGGGCGGCGCTGGTCGCCTTCTACCTGGCCGGCAATCCGATCCGGTCGCACGCGGGGATCGCCATGTTCACGGGCGTCGCCGTCTTCGGCGCGGCGACAGTGGTGTTCGGCCTGTCGAAGTCGCTGTGGCTGTCGGTGGGGGCGTTGGTCGTCCTCGGGGCGGCCGACATGATCAGCGTCTATATCCGCCAGACGCTGGTCCAGCTGGTCACGCCCGACCACATGCGCGGCCGGGTGGCGACGGTCTCGTCGCTGTTCATCGGCGCCTCCAACGAACTCGGCGAATTCGAGAGTGGCGTCGTCGCTCGCTTCCTGGGACCTGTCGGCGCGGCGGTTTTCGGCGGCGTGGGCGCGATTATGGTGACCGGCATCTGGGCGAAGCTTTTCCCCGCCTTGCGCAAGGCCGACCGGCTCGAATAGGACATCGGCCAAACAGCTGTTGGAAAGGAAGGGACGATGGGCGTTCTCGAAGGAAAAGTCGTGCTGGTCACCGGCGCCGCCGGAGGTATCGGCAAGGAATGCGCGCTGATCGCGGCGCGCGAAGGCGCGAAGGTCGTGGTCAACGACCTGGGCGGCTCGGTCGCCGGCGGTGACGCGGGTGACGCGGGCCCGGCGCAACAGACCGCCAACGAGATCAAGGCCGCCGGCGGCGAGGCCGTCGCCAACTCCGAGAGCGTCACCAGCATGGCCTCGGTGAAGGGCATGTTCCAGCAGGCCATGGATGCGTTCGGCGGCCTGCACGCCGTCATCAATCCGGCCGGCATCCTGCGCGACGGCATGTTCCACAAGATGCCCGACGAGGACTGGGACAAGGTCATCGAGGTGCACCTGCGCGGCGCCTACAACGTCACCCGCGCCACGGTGGAGCACTTCCGCGAGCAGCAGGAAGGCTCCTACGTCCACTTCACTTCGACGAGCGGCCTGATCGGCAACATCGGCCAGGCCAACTACGCCGCCGCCAAGCTCGGCGTCATGGGCCTGTCGCGGATCGTGGCCATGGAAGGGGCGCTGAAGAACGTCCGCTCCAACATCATCGCGCCGTTCGCCTGGACGCGGATGATCGCCACCATTCCGGTGAAGGACGAGGCCTCGGCACAGCGCGTCGAGCGCATGCGCAAGATGATGCGCGCCGACCAGGTGGCGCAGCTGGCCGTAGCGCTGGCCTCGCCGGGGTCGAAGGACGTCAACGGCCAGATCTTCGCCGTGCGCGGCAACGAGGTCGTGCTGTTCAACCAGCCGCGTCCGGTGCGGTCGATGGCGAACACGGCGGGCTGGGACCCGCAGTCGCTGATCAGTGTGGCGCTGCCGGCGATGAAGAACGACTTCACCGACCTCGGCGCGACGAGCGCGGTGTTCCCGTACGATCCGGTCTAACCAAAACCCGATCATCCCCGCGAAGGCGGGGACCCAAGCGGCGATTCAGCTTGGACCCCCGCCTTC
>CAMLRH010000330.1 GCA_946482375.1 uncultured Caulobacteraceae bacterium
CGACGGTGAAGGCGAACAGCATGTCGCGCACCTCGGCCTCGGTCGGCTGGCGCTTCGTCACGATCTTCAGGTCGGCGGACGTGATCCGCGAGCGGTCGCGGCCCTGCACCAGGAAGCCCCCGGCGACCGAGCGGAACACCTCGCCCTCGGCAAGCGGATCGGGCAGGGCGTCGGTCAGCAGCAGGCGCAGGTTCTTCTTGCCCGCGAAGACGGCGATGGCGTCCTCGTCGGCGCCCGGCGCGATGACCACCTCGGTGAAGATCTTGACGATCTCTTCGGCGGAAGACGCGTCCAGCGGCCGGTTCACCGCCACGATGCCGCCAAACGCCGACACCGGATCGCACTCCAGGGCGCGGGCATAGGCTTCGCCGAGGTCCTTGCCCATGGCCACGCCGCAGGGGTTGGCATGCTTGATGATGGCGCAGGCCGGCTCGCCGAACTCCGCCACCAGCTCGTAGGCCGCGTCCGTGTCGGCGATGTTGTTGTAGCTGAGCTCCTTGCCCTGCAGCTGGCGCGCCGTCGCGACGCCCGGCCGGGGCTGGTGGAACGCGTAGAAGGCCGCCGACTGGTGGGGGTTCTCGCCGTAGCGCATCGTCTGGCGCAGCGAGCCCGCGATCGATTTGCGCGCCGGATACTCCTCGCCAAGCTGCCCCGCGAACCAGCCCGAGATCGCCGCGTCGTAGGCGGCCGTCCGCGCATAGGCCCGCGCCGCCAGCGTCTTCCTCAGTTCCAGCGATGTCGCCCCGTCGGCTTTCAGCGCCTCGACCACCTCGGCCATGTCCGACGGCTCGGTGCAGACGGCGACGTAGCCGTGGTTTTTGGCCGCCGAGCGGATCATCGCCGGGCCGCCGATGTCGATGTTCTCGACGCAGGTTTCGAAATTGCCGCCGCCCGCGACCGTCGCCTCGAACGGGTAGAGGTTCACGTACAGCAGGTCGATGCCGCCGATGCCGTGCTCGCTCATGGCTTCAGCATGAGCCGGCGCGTCACGTACGCCGAGCAGGCCGCCGTGGACGATCGGGTGCAGGGTCTTCACCCGTCCATCCATCATCTCCGGAAAGCCGGTCAGGTCGGAGACGTCCTTCACCGCCAGCCCCGCGTCGGCGATGGCCTTCTTGGTGCCGCCGGTCGACACGAGCTCGACGCCCAGTTCGGCCAGCGCCCTCGCCGTCTCGATCAGCCCGGTCTTGTCGGAAACCGAAATCAGCGCCCGCTTGACGGGAACGCGGTCAGGGGCGGGCGGAAAGTCGGGAGCGGCGGGCATGAAAAGGCGATCTCCGAGCTAGCAGGGACGCCCAGGCGCGCGGCAATCGACACCCGCGCTCCCCGGTGGTCACCCACCTTCAGCGCCAGTCACGCGGGATGGCCGGAACATACGGGGGGCGGCATCCGAGTCAACGAAGCAGCCCGGCGAAGTAGCCACTCGTCCACAGTTCGCGGCCGTACGTGTAGGCCCATGACACAGAAACGACGAAGCCGACGACCCACAGCAACATCAGCCCGCCGTATATCTGTGGTGACATGACCCGATTGCCCTTGAGGCCGCGTAGCGAGGTCTCACCCTTGCGAAGGCCATCGACAAACAGCCACGCTGCGGCGACAGCGAACAGCGCATACAAACCGAACTGCAAGACCTCCTGCGGCATGGTCTAACTCTCCGAAGGCGAAAGCTTCCAGCGGACGCGGCCGCCCTTGTGGGCGAGGACCTGGCCGCGCAGGACGACTTCGGCGGTGCGGCGGGCCTCGCCGTCGACGACCTGCACGGCCTTGTCGATGACGACCTGGGCGGCGTCGGTGCGCAGCCAGCGGCCTTCGTTGGACGGTCCGCGCAGGATCACCGTCTTGCCGTCGTGGGCCAGCGAGGCGTCGACGTCCGGCGCGACATGGAAGTGGACGGCGAAGGGCACATAGCGGCGCTCGGCGGCTCCTTCGGCGGGCCTTTGCGGCTCGAAGCGATCCTCGCCGCGCAGCTCGCCGCTGGCCCGGTCGAGGAACAGGCGCCGCTCGTGCGTCAGGCCAAAGCGCGCCAGCCAGCCATCGTGGCTCGTCTCCAGCCACATGGCGGCTTCAGTTTCGTGACGCTGGACGTCGACCTTGGCGGGGCCGCCGATCAGGCGCTCGCCCAGGCCGCTGGCCGCGAACCCGCGCAGCGGTTCGCCGCAGGAGGCTTCCCCCAGCGTGGCGGTCGAGGCGGCGCCGGTGACGCGCAGGGCCGAGGGCGCGTTGGCCTCCGGCGTCCAGCCGCTGCCGGTGATCAGCCGGTCGCGGCCGCAGACCACTTCGAGCGCCAGCGGCTGGGCGCAGGCGGTCAGGCTCCAGCCGTCCTTCGGCGACGCGCCGGCGTCGGCGATGACTTCGATGCTGACGCCCTGCAGCTTGTGATAGCCGCTGTCGGGCAGCTTCAACGGCGCCTTGCGCGCCTCTTCGTGCGCCAGGGCGGCCGCGATCAGGGCGGGACCGACCGGCTCGCCGCCATGGAACGAAGCCAGCCGGCCGTCGGCGAGGGTGAAGAAGCGGGTCGCCGCGCTCAGCCGTTCGATCGCCCTGCGCACGGCCTCGGGTGTCGGCCGCGCCCGCTGCGACAGGGCGTCGTCGAGCGTCAGCAGGTCGAGCAACAGCTCCAGCCCCCGCTGCGGAGAGCGGCTGGCGTGGCCGCCGTCCGGAAGCACGGCCTGGGCCAGCTTGCGGTTCAGCCGCCGAAGGCCGCGGTTGACCAGGCTGTCGCCGGCCGGGCCGCCGATCGCGCAGCCGGCGACGGCGGCGGCGACCGCCCGCTCGACCGCGCGCGACGGATCGTCGGCGACGCCGAGCAGGTGGCGCGCCTGGCGGGCGAGGTCATCGAGCAGGAAGTCGGTCTCGGCTTCGGAGGCCTGGGTGGTCAGCGGCCTGGTCGCGCAGGCCAGGTTGAACACCCGTCGCTCGAGCACCTCGCCGCTCCAGGCGAAGGGGTTCCAGCGGCCGAACAGCCGCCGCCAGTCCATGTAGAGCCGC
>CAMLRH010000331.1 GCA_946482375.1 uncultured Caulobacteraceae bacterium
CCATGAAGCCCGGCCACCTCGCCCGCCTGACGCTGGACGGCTTTCGGGTGGTCGGCGAGGAGCGGCTGCTGGAGAACCTTGGCGCGCGGATCCGCGACGTGAACGTCGGCCCGGACGGTGCGCTCTACCTGCTGACCGACGAGGACAACGGCAAGGTGCTGAAGCTCGTCCCCGCCGCCTAGCGGGCGAACAGCAGCCGGATGTAGTCGCGGTGGAGCATGACCTGGCGACCGACGGCCGAGGGATCGCGCACCGCCTTCGAGACGGCGATCGAACCGATGGTGACGGCCGTCATGTTGTCGGCGAGGTCGTCGAGGTTGACCTCCGTACGCGGCGGATAGGCGTCGGCGATCTCCTTCAGCCACGCCGCGAACCGCTCGCGCCAGGCCAGGACGCCCTCGGTGTTCATGCGCGAGACCTTCCGGTCGAAACAGGCTTCCTGGAAGGTCACGGTGGCGACAATGCAGCCCGGATGCTGGGCGGTGATGTCGGTCAACACCTCGGCGTAGAGCTTGAGGAAGATCAGCAGGCTGTGCAGCGGATCGTCGCTGAGCTCGCGGGCGCGGGTGGTCAGCTGCTCGGTCAGCGCCTCGTCTTCGGCCTGGTAGCGCTCCAGCAGCTGGTGGGCGAGATCGGTCTTGTCGCGGAAGTGGTAGAAGAAGCCGCTCTTGGTGATCCCCGCGGCCTCGACCAGCTCCTCGATCGAAGTCGCCGCGAAGCCCTTGGCGATGATGGCGTCGAAGGCGAGGTCCATGATGCGCTCGCGGGTCTTGGCGCCCTTCGAACGGCCCGGTGACTGTACCGACGGTACAGTTTTCTTCTCGACCATGGCGTCCATGGGCCTGCTCCCTGCGCGGTCAGACACGCCAAATACCGCAAATATCAGCGTTTTTCGAGTGCTCTGACCGAACCGACCGTCAGTCGGCTATCGCCGTTATCCCAACAGAATATACCTCTCCACACCAGTCAATGGAGGGGATTATGCCATTTGATACGATCATCGAAGGAAAGTTGACCGGGGCCAGCGCGGCCGCGCGCACGAACTTCGAACGCGCCGTCTGGTGCTACAACTGCCTTTGCGGCGATCCGCTGACCCTGATCGACGAGGCCATCGCCGACAGCCCCGGCTTCGTCATGGCCTATGTGCTGAAGGGCCACATGCTCGCCAACGGCTCCAACGCCGACTGCGTGGCCATGGCCGCGCAGATCGTCGAGGCGGCCGCCGGCCTGCCCATGAGCAGCGACGAGCAGGCTCACGTCGCCGCGCTTCGGAAGTTCACCCAGGGCAAGCTGCACGAGGCCGCGCGCATCCTGGAAGACATCTGCATCGACCATCCGACCGACCTCGTCGCGCTGGAAGCCGGGCAGATGATCGACTTCCTGATCGGCGACAGCCGCATGCTGCGGGACCGCATCGCACGGGCCATGCCGCACTGGAGCCGCGACATGCCGGGCTACCATGCCGTGCTCGGCATGAACGCCTTTGGACTGGAGGAGATGGGCCACTACGCTCGCGCCGAGGCCGCCGGGCGCGAAGCCATCGAGCTGGAGCCCCGCAACAGCTGGGCCCAGCACGCGGTGGCGCACGTGCTGGAGATGCAGGGTCGGCGGACGGAAGGTGTGACCTGGATGAGGGAGGACGTCAGCCGCTGGGCGGACGACAACTTCTTCAAGGTCCACAACTGGTGGCACCTGGCGCTCTTCCACCTCGGCCTCGGCGAGCATGGCGAGGCGGTGCGGATCTTCGACAAGCACATCGTCGGCGAACCGTCGGAGATGGCGTTCGACAACGTCGACGCCTCGGCCATGCTTTGGCGCCTCTGCCTGAGCGGCGTCGACGTCGAGGATCGCTGGCAGCTGGTCGCCGAAAGCTGGGCGAAGTTCGCGTCGCGCAACGACTATGCGTTCAGCGACGCCCATGCGGTGATGGCTTTCGTCGGCGCGGGCCGTAAGGACCTCATCGCCGAGGTCCAGGGCGCCCAGCGCGCCGCGCTGCTGGCCGATACCGACAACGCCGAGTTCGTCGGCGCGGTCGGGCTGGACGTGGTAACGGGGCTGGTGGCCTTCGGCGAGGGCGACTACGCGACCACCACCGACCGGCTTCGCAAGGTCCGTCACCGCGCGGCCCGCTTCGGCGGCAGCAACGCCCAGCGCGACCTGATCGACCTGACCATCATCGCCGCGGCCGAGCGCGGCGGCGACCGGCGGCTCGCACAGGCCCTGAAGGACGAACGGCGGCTGGCCCATCCCGGCTTCGGAATGGAAGCCGACCTGCTGATCGTCTGATCCCCCGGGAAGAGGGCGGTGGTTTACGCCACCGCCTTCTTTTCCCACTCGGCCCAGAGCTTCTGCTCCATGGCCTGGGCGTCCTCAACCGCCTTGTCCTTGATGAAGCCGTAGCCGCGGATCTGCTGCGGGATGGCGGCGATGCGGACAGCGGTGGGCAGGCGCTCCGGCGTCAGTTCGGCCAGCAGGCGGTCGACGGTCTTCTCGAAATCGCCGATCAGACGCCGCTCCATGCGGCGCTCGTCGGTGTAGCCGAAGATGTCGAGCGGGCCGCCGCGCAGGCCCTTCATCCGGCGCAGCACCGGGAAGCCGAACTTCATCATCCACGGCCCGAAGGCGATCTTGCCCGGCCGGCCGTCCTTGCCCTTCGGCGCGATGATCGGCGGGCTCATCCAGACCTTGGCCTTGCCGCCCCTGAAGGTCTCGGCAAGGTTCGCGGCGAAGCGGCCGTCGGAGTAGAGGCGTGCGACCTCGTACTCGTCCTTGTAGGCCATCAGCTTGTAGAGGCTGACCGCCACCGCGCGGGTCAGGTCGTCGCTGCCGGCGGCGGCCACCTTCTCGACCGCCTGCAGATAGCGCTTCGCATAGGCCTCGTTCTGATAGGCGGTCAGCTCGCCGGCGCGGTGGGCGATAAGCTCGGACAACGACATCGTCTCGGGGGTGACGACATCGTTGTCCGACGGCCCACGGAAACTCGG
>CAMLRH010000332.1 GCA_946482375.1 uncultured Caulobacteraceae bacterium
AACCAGCCGTTGAGGAACCGCTCGCCTGCCTTGCCGTAGGCGAGCGGTTTTCCTTCGGGGACGGTGTGGACGGACCCGCCCGCCGCTTCCAGCACCGCATGCGCCGCGGCGATGTCCCATTCGCTGGTCGGGCCGTGGCGCGGATAGATGTCGGCCTCGCCCTCGGCGATGCGGCAGAACTTGATCGAGGAATCCATCGGCACGCGCAGGTCGAAGCCGTACTCCTCGGCGATCTGAACGGCCTTTTCTTCCTTCATCGTATGGCTCATGAGCCCGATGGCTTCGCCTTTCGGCCAGGCCCGCACGCGAACCGGCTCGAGCACCCGCGAGCCGATCTTGCGCTTCATCGCGCCCTGCGCGGTGGTCAGCCAGATTTCGCCCGTCGCCGGCGCGCAGACGGCGCCAGCCACGGGGCGGCCATCGTCGATCAGGCCGATGTTGACGGTGAAGTGCGGCTCACCCCGCACGAAGGCCTTGGTGCCGTCCACCGGGTCGACCAGGAAGAAGCGCGGGCCGATGGCGTCGGGCGTGCCGAACTCGCTGGCGTGCTCCTCGGAGACCACCGGAATGTCCGGGAAGAGCTCGTTCAGGCGCTGGACGATCAGCCGCTCGCCGGCGCGGTCGGCCTCGGTGACCGGGCTCGCATCGGCCTTCTGCAGGACCTCGAGCTCGGACTTCCAGAAGGGGAGGATGACGGCGGCCGCCTCCTCGACGATCTCGGCGAGGACTTTGCCGATATCGGCGTCGGACGGTGGTGAAGTGTTCATCGCGGCTGCTGTAAGACCTGCGGCGAAGTTTGCCAAAGGCTCAAATCACGCCAAGACTGCCGCCCAATGGAAGACGCCTCCGAAACCCCCGTGGCGACGCTGCCCAACGCCTCCGAACTCGCCGCCCTGATGTGCGCCAGGCTCTGCCACGACTTCATTAGCCCGGCGAGCGCCATCACCTCCGGCATCGACCTGCTGGAAGACCCCAGCGCGCAGGACATGCACGACGACGCGCTGGGCCTCATCACCCAGAGCTCGCGCAAGCTGGTCGACCAGCTGGCCTTCGCCCGCGTCGCGTTCGGGGCGTCAGCGGCCGCCGAAGCCTTCGACGCCCGCGAATTGGAAGCGCTGGCGCAGGGCGTCTTCGCCCATGTGCGCCCCGACCTCGAATGGGCTGTGGAGCCGGCGGCGCTGAACAAGGCGGCGGCGCGGGCCATTCTCAACCTCGCCCAGATCGCCGCCGGCGCCCTGCCGATGGGCGGGCTGGCGAAGGTGCGCGCCGTCGAGGCCGACGATCGCATCGCCATCTCCATCGAGGCCGAGGGCCGCGCCCGCCTGCGGCCCGAGGTGCTGGCCGGCCTGCGCGGCGAACCGCTGCCGGAAGGGGCGCTCGGCGGGCAATGGGTGCAGGCCTACTACCTCCACCTGATCCTGCAGGCGGCGGGCGGTCAGGTCGCCGCCGAGACCAGCGAAGAGCGCGTCAGTCTCGCCGCCTGGGTTCCCGCATAAGTCGGGCGACTTCCTGAGCCTTGGGGTCGGAAAGCGCCGCCAGCGCCTCGGCCGTGCGCGCGACGACGTCGGGACACTTGTTCTGGCTGAGCTTGGTGATGCCCTCGAGCCGCTCCACCCGCATCTCGAAGGCGCGCAGGCCCTTGGTCAGCAGGAGCTCGAACCGGTCGGCCGACATCTTGTCCCGCGTCCACGGCTTCTTGGGCGCGAGCTTGCCCTCGAAGTGGGCCGAGAGGTCGTCGAGCAGGGTCGGGGCGCCGGAATCGTCCAGCGGCGTCACCCGGCCTTCCATCTCAACCGAGACATAGTCCCAGGTCGGCACCTGGTCGGGTTCGCCGTACCAGTCGGGGCTGATGTAGGCGTCGGGGCCGGTGACCACCGCCAGGCATTGGCCGCCCGCCTCCAGCACCGGCGTCAGCACATTCCGGGCGGCCAGGTGAAACCGCAGCCGCCTTCCGTCCAGCAGGAAGGCCGCGTGCGCGACCAGCGGCCGTCCGTCGTCAACGCCGATGACGAACCCAAAGCCGCGCTCCGCCACAAGGGCGGCAAGCACGGCCTCGTCGGTTTCCTGGCAGTAGGGCGCCGGATGCATGGAGCCTGCATAGCACGGCTCTTTTCTTCCGCTGCGTCAGGCGCGCATGATCATCCCAAGGGGAGATAGACATGACCGACATCCGCATCGACGACGAGCTGGCCTGGAAGATTGTCGATCCCAAGTCCTACGCCGACGACAAGAGCCTGCACGCCGCTCTGCGCTGGCTGCGCCAGAACAATCCGCTGGGTCGCGCCGAACTGGACAACTTCGACCCCTTCTGGGTGGTGACCAAGCACGCCGACATCCTGGAAATCAGCCGCCAGAACGACCTCTTCCACAACGGCGACCTGCAGACGACGCTGACGCCCAAGGCCATCGACCAGAAGGTCCGCCAGATGACCGGCGGCTCACCTCACCTGGTGCGCAGCCTCGTGCAGATGGATGCGCCCGACCACCCGAAGTACCGTCTTCTGACCCAGGCCTGGTTCCTGCCGCAGAACATCAGGAAACTGGAGGAGCGCATCCGCGAGATCGCGCGCGAGCACGTCGATCGTATGGCCGACCTTGGCGGCGAGTGCGACTTCGTCAACGACGTCGCCCTGACCTTCCCGCTGCGCGTGATCATGGAGATCCTCGGCGTCCCCGAGCAGGACTATCCGCGCATGCTGAAGCTGACGCAGGAACTGTTCGGCTCGACCGACCCCGACCTCAACCGCAGCCAGACCGAGATCGCCGAGGATTTCGAGAAGGGCCTCGCGCAGGTCCAGAGCGTCATCGGCGATTTCTTCGGCTACTTCGACGCCATCACGCAGGAGCGACGCGCCAATCCGACGGACGACCTGGCGACCCTGATCGCCAACGGCCAGATCGAGGGCCAGCCGCTCGGACCCTTCGAGGCGATGAGCTACTACGTCATCGTCGCCACCGCCGGGCACGACACCA
>CAMLRH010000333.1 GCA_946482375.1 uncultured Caulobacteraceae bacterium
CGCTGGGCGAAAGCCTGCGCGATTTCTACCGCGCGTCGGGCGAACAGATCGTCTTTTCCGAAAACCTCGTCGCCGGCCGCCGCGCGCCGGTGGTGAGGGGCGACTACACCCCGGACCAGGCTCTGGCGATGCTGCTCGACGGCACCAACCTGACCGCCCGCCGCTCAGCCACGGGGGTGGTCATGATCGAAGCCCCCCAGTCCGGCAGCGCCGCGGGGGACGGCGCTGAGGGCACGGTCGATACGCTGGTCGTGACGGCGCAGAAGCGCGAGGAAGACATCCAGGACGTGCCGATCGCCATCAGCGCGTTCACGCAGGAGGCGTTGGAGCGCTCGCAGATCGCCGGTGGTCCGGATCTGATGACCCAGATCCCGAACATGACGTTCACAAAGACGAACTTCACCAGCTACTCGATCCAGATCCGCGGCATCGGCACCCAGGCCATCTCCGCGACAACCGACCCGGGCGTCGCAGTCGCCTTCAACAACACGCCGTTCATCCGTAACCGCTTCTTCGAGCAGGAATTCTACGACCTGCAACGCGTGGAAGTTTTGCGCGGTCCGCAGGGCACCCTCTACGGCCGTAACGCCACGGCGGGTGTCGTCAACATCATCTCGGCCAAGCCCAGCTTCGGTTATGAAGCCAAGCTCTCCGGCGACGTCGCCAACTACAACTCGACCCGCCTCGAAGGGATGATCAACATCCCGCTCGTCGAGGATGTGGCCGCGCTTCGCATCGCCGGCGCCTGGACCAAGCGCGACGGCTACGCCACCAACGAGATTACCGGCAATCCGATCGACGGCCGCGACCTGTGGTCCACCCGGGTGTCGCTGCGTTTCGCCCCGACCGACCGCCTCGACGCCAACCTGATCTGGGAGCACTTCGAGGAGGACGACGACCGCCTGCGCAGCGGCAAGCAGGTCTGCAACACCGACGACCGCAACACGATCCACGGCTACCTGAGCCGCGTCGAGGACCTCTACTACGCCGAGGCCTTCAGTCAGGGCTGCATTCCAGCCTCGATGTACGCGCCGGAATCCTACCGTGCGCCGGACGGTTTCTCGCTGCCTTACTATCATGCGACGCGGCTGATCGGCCTGCCGACGGTTCCCGGTTTCAATCCCTACCTCAGCACGATCCAGTCGCGTGACCTGCGGGTGATCGAATCCACGATCGACCCCGAGTATCGGGCGAAGACCGACCTGGTTGAACTGCAGCTAAATTTTGACCTGACGGACAACCTGACGCTGACGTCGGAAACGGCCTATGGCGCTGACGAAATCTTCTCGATGCAGGATTTCAACCGGTTCAACACGGCGCCGGGCGCGTTCGACCCAGAGGCCTTCGGGGTGGTCGCCAGCAATGTCCTCGATGAGAACGGCACCTTCTGCGACCCACAGATCGGCTGCGCGGACCGTCTGGTGCTGATGGACCTGTCGACCGCCGAGTCCCGTCAGTTCAGCCAGGAAATCCGCATCGGCTCGGACTTCGAAGGTCCGTTCAACTTCAGCCTCGGCGCCAACTATCTTCGATACGATACAGAAGACAAATACTACGTCTTCATCAACACAATCAGTCTGATCGCCGCGATCCGGACCGTGGAGACCGGCGGGGACTATATGCCCGGCGTCACCGACGGCAGCTCGTGCATGCCGGAGTTCCCCAAGTTGCCCGACGCCGACGGTTTCGAGCGGGTCAGCGGCTGCCTCTACATGGATCCCAATCCGATCCACAGCCTCAACGACCAGGGCCACAACTATTTCCTGAGCAAGAACCCGTACAAGCTGATCTCGTATGCCCTGTTCGGCGAGGGGTACTACAACATCACGCCGGACCTGAAGCTGACGGCCGGCCTGCGCATGACCGTCGACAAGAAGGACGCGCCACGCATCCCCAGTTGGCTGCTGGCCACCAATACCGTCGGCTATTCGGTCGCCGAAGTCATCAAGCAGGAGTGGACAAAGCCCACCGGCCGCGTGGCCCTGGACTGGAAGCCCGACCTCGGCTTCACCGACGAGACGCTGCTCTATGCTTCCTACGCGCGCGGCTACAAGGCGGGCGGCGCCAATCCGCCGGCCGCGGGCGTGGTCACCTGGCAGGACAATTACGGGGCGCTCCTGGCGGGGGATTCGGTCACCCAGCCCAAGACCTTTGATGCTGAGTTCGTCGACGCCTTCGAGATCGGCGCCAAGAACACGCTGCTCGACGGCAAGCTAACGCTCAACCTCGGGGCCTTCTACTACGATTACAAGGACTATCAGATTTCCTACATCGTCAATCGTTCGGCGGTGAACCTGAACTTCGACGCCGAAGTCTGGGGCGCGGAAATCGAAGCCGACTGGCGGCCGACCGATAACCTGAGGTTCGGCTTCAAGGGCGGCTACGAAAACACCCGGGTCGCCGACGGCGAACGCGCCATCGACACCATGGACCGCACGGCCGGCCGTACCGACTGGGTCGTCATGCGGCCGTTCCCATCCTACCCGTCGAACTGCATCGTACCGCTCTATACGGTGGTGACGTCCTACCAGACCCACATCGGCAATGAAATCAACCAGGTAACCCGCCTCGGCTTCCCGCCGAACGTCTACGCCAACGGCCACGGCGGCCCCTGCGAGTTCGCCTACCTCTTTGGCGTGGACCCGGTCACCGGGGTCGAATACGTGCCCAACCCCCGCTTCGGAAGCCCCGGCTGGCCCGCATGGGAGTGGTTCAACGGTCCGCTGACGAACTACTTCCCGGATTATGCCGGCTGGGACCCGACGCTCGACTACGGCAACAACAACGGCGAGGGCTTCTTCAAGCCGCTGGGCGGCAACGAGCTGCCGAACGCGCCGCACTTCACGGCGACGATCACCGCCGACTACACCATCCCGTTGCCGAACGAGTGGCTCGCGACCCTGCACACCGACCTCTACTACCAGTCGGAATCCTGGGCGCGGATTTTCAACACCGAGGGCTAC
>CAMLRH010000334.1 GCA_946482375.1 uncultured Caulobacteraceae bacterium
GCGCGCAGCCGCTCGAGCGCGGCGTCGTGGGCGCGCAGGTGGTCGGTCATGGCCTGATCCTCCCCCTCTGGGGGAGGTGGCGCGAAGCGCCGGAGGGGGCCTTGAGGGCGTTTACCCCCTCAGTCCGCTGCGCGGACAGCTCCCCCGAGGGGGGAGCATCCATCATGCAGCCAAACGCGCCCGCCCCATCATCAAGGTCTTGAGGATCGAGCCCAGCACTTCCGGCAGCTCGGAGCGCGGCGTCACGCGGTCGACCATGCCCTTCTCGACCAGGTATTCCGAGCGTTGGAAGCCGGGCGGCAGGGTCTCGCGGATGGTCTGCTCGATCACGCGCGGCCCGGCAAAACCGATGAGGGCGCCGGGTTCGGCCAGGTGGATGTCGCCCAGCATGGCGTAGGAGGCGGTGACGCCGCCCGTCGTCGGGTCGGTGAGCACCACGATGTAGGGCAGCTTGGCGGCCTTGAGTTCCTGGATGGCCAGCGTCGTGCGCGCCATCTGCATCAGCGAGAGCGTGCCTTCCTGCATCCGGGCGCCGCCGGCGGCGGTGAAGACGACCAGCGGCGCGTTGCGCTCGATGGCGGCCCTGGCGGCGGCGATGAAGGCTTCACCCGCGGCCATGCCGAGCGAACCGCCCATGAAGGCGAAGTCCTGCACCAGCACGACGGTCGGCTGGCCGTGGATCGTCCCGGCGGCGATGGCCATGGCGTCGGGCTCGCCGGTCGCCTTGCGGGCGGCGGCGAGGCGATCGCGATAGGACTTGCCGTCGGAGAAGCCGAGCGGGTCCTCAGGAACCTGCGGCGTCGGCAGGGTCTCGAACGTCTCGTCGTCGAAGGTGTATTTGAAGCGCAGCTCCGGCCCGATGCGCATGTGGCGCCCGGCCGGGGTCACCCACATCCCCGCCTCGAGGTCGGGGCGGTAGATCATCTCGCCCGTGTCCGGGCACTTCACCCACAGGTTCTCGGGCGTCTCGCGCTTGCGCTGGAAGCCGCGCACGCCGGGCGCGATCTTGGCGAGCCAGCCGCCGCGTTGCCGGGGGCCGCCCTTGCCGGGCTTGTCGTTTCTGGAATCAGCCATCGCCATGCTTCTAACGCCTCAAGCGTTGCCTTCGCGCGCCGAGCGCACAGCCTTAGCAAGCGCAGCGGCCTTGGAAAGAACCGCGTCGGTCACATTTTTGTTCGTGGACAAAGCGCCCGCGATTTCATCGACGAGCGCCGAACCGACGACCACACCGTCCGCAACGCGAGCAACTTCGGCCGCTCGCTCAGGCGTTTTGATGCCGAAGCCGACCGCGACGGGCAGGCCGCAGGCGGCCTTCACGCGGGCGACAGCCGGAGCCACCGCATCGGCGCTCGCCTCCTTCACGCCGGTCACGCCCGCGACGGACACGTAATAGACGAAGCCGGAGGTGCGCCGGACGACGACCGGCAAACGCGCGTCGTCGGTCGTCGGTGTAGCCAGCCGGATCAGCGCGATCCCGGCGGCGTCGAGCGCGTCGGCCAGCGGATCGGCCTCTTCCGGGGGGCAATCGACCACGATCAGGCCGTCGACACCGGCGTCGGCCGCCTGACGGGCGAAAGTGTCCATCCCACGGTTCACGATGGGATTCAGGTAGCCCATCAGCACGATCGGGGTATCGGCATCACCCTCACGAAACGCGCGGATGAGGTCGAACGTGCCGTTCAGCGTCATGCCGCCCTTGAGCGCGCGCTGGGCCGCCTTCTGGATCGGCGGGCCTTCCGCCATGGGGTCGGAGAAAGGAAAGCCGATCTCGATGAGGTCGGCCCCAGCGCCCGGTAGGCCGCGCACGATCTCCAGCGCCGTCGCTGGATCGGGGTCGCCGGCCATGACGTAGGCGACGAATCCGGCGCGGCCTTCGTCTTTGAGAGCGGCGAACTTGCGATCAATCCGGTTAGACAAGCGCACCTCCAAAGCCCTCCCCCTCGAGGGGGGAGGGTTGGGTGGGGGTGTGGCCGCTGAGCTTGGGCGAAAAGCGCAGTGAGGCGCAGAGCCGAATAGCGCCTACTGCCAAGCGCCCTGCACTCACCCCCATCCCCGGCCCTTCCCCCCTCGAGGGGGAAGGGAGATTGTGTGCGGTCATCAAATCTTCCGCCCCAGGGCTTCGGCGACGGTGAAGATGTCCTTGTCGCCGCGGCCGGACAGGGTCAGCACGACGATCCCGTCCTTGCCGACTTCCTTGGCGACCTGCGGCAGCTTGGCGATGGCGTGGGCGCTCTCCAGCGCCGGGATGATGCCTTCCAGCTCGGCGCAGAGCTTGAAGGCTTCCAGCGCCTCGTCGTCGGTGCAGGTCAGGTACTGGGCGCGGCCGACGTCGTGCAGCCACGAATGCTCCGGCCCGATGCCGGGGTAGTCGAGGCCGGCGGAGATCGAGTGGGCATCGAGGATCTGGCCGTCGTCGTCCTGCAGAAGGTAGGTCTTGTTGCCATGCAGGACGCCCGGCCGCCCGCCGGTCAGCGAGGCGGCGTGCTTGTCGGTGTTGAGGCCATGGCCCGAAGCCTCGACGCCGACCAGCCGCACCGACTCGTCGCCGAGGAAGGGGTGGAACATGCCGATGGCGTTCGAGCCGCCGCCGACGCACGCGACCACCGCGTCCGGCAGGCGGCCTTCAAGTTCCTGGAGCTGCTCCTTCGTCTCCTGGCCGATCACCGACTGGAAGTCGCGAACCATGGCCGGATAGGGGTGCGGGCCCGCCGCCGTGCCGATCAGGTAGTAGGTGTCGTGGACGTTGGTGACCCAGTCGCGGAGCGCCTCGTTCATGGCGTCCTTCAGCGTCGCCGCGCCGGAGGTCACCGGCCGCACCTCGGCGCCCAGCAGGTTCATGCGGAAGACGTTGGGCTTCTGCCGCTCGACGTCCACCGAGCCCATGTAGACGACGCAGGGCAGGCCGAAGCGCGCGCAGACCGTCGCCGTCGCCACGCCATGCTGGCCGGCG
>CAMLRH010000335.1 GCA_946482375.1 uncultured Caulobacteraceae bacterium
CCGCCTTCAGGACGATGTCGTCGCCGTCTATCGAGGCCGCGACTGGCAGGCCGGCGTCGAGGTTGGCGATCAGTTCGTCGACCGCCTTGGTGCGGAACGAGACCGTCACGCGCAGGTCGCCGATGTCGTTCGACGCCAGCCGGATCGGGCGGTCGCTGTAGCGGTTGGCGTCGGCGACCACCTCCTTCAGCGGCGCGTCCGCGTATTGCATGCGGCCCTGGCGCCAGCCGCCGGGCTCGGCGTTGACGGGCAACGGCGGGCTCAATCCCTCACCGTCCGCCAGCCGCACCTGTTCGCCGCTGGTGATGACGCGGTCAGGCGTTGGCGGCAGCGACAGGAAGCGCTTCTTCAGGACTTCCACCCTCCCCTCGAGCACCGCCACGCGAACGCCGTAGGGCGTGCGACAGACGTTGAATTTCGTGCCCTTGACCCGGATGACGGCGTCACCCGCCACCACGGTGAAGGGCCGCGACGGATCCTCCGCCACCTCGAAGAAGGCCTCGCCGCCTTTGAGGACCGCCGTGCGGCCGTCGTCTTCCATCTTCAGGTCGACGGCGGACTTCGCCCCGACGAAGACCTTGGTGCCGTCGGCCAGGGTGACCTGCTGGGTCTCGGCGACGTTGGTGCGCAGATGCTGGCGACCATCCATCAGCTGCGGCGCGACCACGGCCGCGACCGCCAGCGACGCGGCCATGGCGGCGGCGGCGGGCGCCGCCCAGCGCAGCCGAGGCGCGGCGTCAGCGCGCCAGCCGTCGTCGTCGCGGGCGAAGCGGGTCCGGCCCAGCGCGCTCCAGGCCAGCTGGGCGTCCCGGAAAGCGCGGTCGTGGCGCTCGTCCTCCGCCCGCCAGGCCACCAGCGCCTCGTCGGTGGCCTCGCCCTCGTTCAGGCGCAGCAGCCAGTCGCGGGCCTGGGCCTCGATCATGGCGTCCTTCGTCACCGGCGCGTTCATCGCGAGGCCCTCCGCATGGCGGCCATGGCGGCGGCGAAGCCCTGCTCGACCAGCTTGCGAGCCCCCGACGGTGAGACGCCCATGCGCCGGCCGACCTCGGCAAAGCTCAGTCCGTCCAGGCGATGCAACAACAGCGCGGTCCTTTGCCGGGGTTTGAGCGCGGCGATGGCCGCCTCCAGCCGGGCGAGTTCGTCCTTGGAGACTAAGACGTCTTCGGGGCTGAAATCGCGACCATCAAAAGCAAGCTGCGGGTCGCGGACAGCCGCCGCACCCCTTGCGCGGCTACGCTGCGCATCGACACCGATGTTGTGCGCGGTGCGAAACAGGAAGGCGCGCGGGTTGGCCACCTCGGCGTTGGCCGGCAGCGCCGCAAAGCGCGCGAACGCCGCCTGCGCGATGTCCTCCGGCTCCGGCGGCCCGGCTCCGAACGTGCGCCGCGCATAGGCCGTCAGCTCCACCCAGTGCCGCCGATACAGCGCCGCGAGCGGCCCCGCCGCCGGAGCCTCCGCCCCGCCGCTCACCACCGCCAGCACCGGCCTGCGCTCCGCCATTAGGAGCCCCCTCGCCTACGTACGCGTACGAGCGTCCGCCCCGACCGGCGGGGGTGTCAAGCGGGTGAAAAAGAGGCGGCGGTTGGGACCGCCGCCTCAGGTATATCCGGTTCAGAGGGGACCGAAGCCGGAGAACTTAGCCGCCAAAGCCGACGGAGAGCTTGATGTAGGGGCCGTCGATGGTGCGATCGGCGTCCTCGGCCTCCGTGAACCCGCCGTCGATGGCGTCCTGGTAGCGTTCCCAGCGATAGCCGGCTCCGACGCTGAAACGATCGACCTTGTAGGAGAGGCCAAGGCTCACGCCATAGGTCGGGACGGTGACGGACTCGGTGCGGGTGATGGTCGTCGCCGGTGTCGGCGTCGCGCTGGCGGGAGCATCAGGGAGTGCGGTAAAGAGATTGTCGAGACCCGGAGTCCAGTGCTCGGCTTCCACTTCGCCGACGTCGATGTTGGTCTTGCGGTCCCCAAACAGAACACCGCCGGTGAGCGCCCAGTCCACGCCCAGAACACCGCGGTCCGGTCCGCCGATCAGGACCTTCGACGCCTCCCAGCTCAGCACCGGCCCGGCGCCCTCGAACTCACGATGGGCCGACAGGCCGGTCTCATAGCGGTCGAACGAAACCGGCGAGACGCCGGGCGGCGGCGTATACTTCAGGGCGTTCGCGGCATCCGGCACAATGTTCCAGTTCGGCCGGCCGAAAATATGCACGGCCGTGTCCGAACCCAGTTCTCCGTACCGCAGCCCCGCCGAAACGGTCGAGACGTCCAGGCCGCCAAAACCAATATCCCGGCCGACCATGAAGTCTGCGACGGTATGCTCTTCCCGCTCCTTGCGGTCCGAGACCGAATAGTTGTGGACGTAGGCCCAGTCGTACTTGCCGCCCGTATCTTGAGCCGTGTTTTCGCAGATGGCGGTGGTCGCGGGACCGCCGGGACCGGTCCAGCAGAAGCGGTCGGCGAATTCCTTGCGCGTCATGTAGGGCGAGGAGCCGTTGGTCGTGCCGAAGCGTACGCCCAGCGAGGCCCTCCACGCGCCGCCGGGGCGGTAGGTTACCTTCACGTCACGACCGTCGCCCCAGTCGAGATCGTTGTCCTGATCCCCAAGCGGATTGAGGCCGGGCGAGAACTCACTCACGAAATCGGGGGCGAGCAAGGCGTTCGGGGCGTCATGCCGTTGCACCTGGCCACCCAGCTCGACGGTCCACGGGTACGGCCCCTCACGTCGCTGTCCGAAGGCGCCGAGCAGCGGTCCGCCGGTCCAGGCCTTGGTGACCCGCAGGCCGTAGAGACGCGGCTCGGTCAAAAAGACGTTGGTGGTGAGACCCGTGTCGTCGGAGTTCAGGAAGGCGCCGGTCAGAGCCGTCTCGTCCGTCACGTTCTTGACATAGGCCATGATGTTCCAGCCGCGCTCTTCATTGGTGAAGATCGCCGCCAGGTTCA
>CAMLRH010000336.1 GCA_946482375.1 uncultured Caulobacteraceae bacterium
CCGACGTGCTCGGCAACTTCGTCAACCGCATCGTCAAGTTCTGCGAGAGCCGCTTCGAGGGCGTTGTCCCGGAAGGCGGTGAGCCCGGGCCGCTGGAAGAGAAGCTGTACGCCGACGTTTCCGCCCAACTCGCCGAGTTGACGGAAAACATGGAAGCCATCGAGGTCCGCAAGTCGGCGCAGGCGCTCCGTGCGCTCTGGGTGCTCGGCAACGAGTACCTGCAGGAGGCGGCGCCCTGGACGGCGATCAAGACCGACACGGCGCGCGCCGCCGTGGTCGTGCGCACAGCCCTGAACCTCGCGGGGCTGTATGCGCGGGTGTCGGCGCCCTTCATCCCGTTCGCGGCCGAGAAGATCACCGAGGCGTTGGGCGAGCCCTATCCGCCGTCGTGGCCAACGATCGACGTCGCGGCAGAGTTGTCACGCATCGAGGCGGGCAGGGCGGTGCATGCGCCGGAGGTGCTCTTCCGCAAGGTCGAGGACGAACAGATCGCGGAATGGACCGCGCGCTTCGGCGGCGCCGAGAGTTAGTGGCCGCCCTTGACGTCTTCGCCGGCGTGGTGCGCGGCCTCTTTCGGTGAGATGTCGATAAAGTCCGGAACGGCGGCGTTGTAGGCCGCGATCTGGCCCTGATCGACGACGATGTCGCGGTGGCCTTCCCAGATCATCCGCACGGCCACGAGCAGCACGATCGCCAGGCCGAGGTAGCCGATCCACTTGTGCTTGTGCAGCAGCTTGGCGATCCAGGTCGCCGCAACGCCCATCAGCACGATCGAGAGCAGCAGGCCGAAGACCATGATGTAGGGGTGGTCCTTGGACGCGCCGGCCACGGCCAGCACGTTGTCGAGCGACATCGACACGTCGGCCATGAAGATCGTGAAGAAGGCTTGCTTGAAGGTCTTGCGCGGGGTCCCGACGCCGCCGCCGGCCGAGGGTGAGGAGTCGACGTCGATCCCGGTCGCGTCCTCGAGGCTGGCGTGGGCGTAGGCTTCCTCCTGCTCATGATCCTCGTGCAGGTCGCGCCACATGCGCCAGCAGACCCAGAGCAGCAGCAGGCCGCCGCCGATGATAAGGATGCCGCCGATCTGCAGCAGCTGGACCGTGACAAGGGCGAAGGCGATACGGAGCGCCACCGCCGCGGCCAGGCCATAGAAGATGACCCGACGGCGCTGGTCGGCCGGAAGGCCGGCGGCGGCAAGGCCCACGGCGACGGCGTTATCTCCGGCCAGCACCAGGTCGATCATCAGAACCTGGAAGAAGGCGGAGAGCTGGCTGGCGATGTCGCCGTTAAGTCCTTCGAGCATCGCGCCTCAATGCGTCAGCGGCGGTTCGCGTTCAAGCGCGCAGCTTCATAAAGTGCGATGGCCGCGGCGTTGGAGACGTTCAGGCTCTCGAAGCCGCCCGGCATGGGGATGCGCGCCAGCGTATCGCAGTGCTCGGCAACGAGCCTGCGGATGCCTTCACCTTCGGAGCCCAGCACCAGCACGGTCGGTCGGCCGTCCAGCGCCTCCTCCAGTGTCGCCTCCGCCGAGCCGTCGAGGCCCACCGCCCGCCAGCCGAGATCGGTCAGGCGCTCAAGCGCGCGCGACAGGTTCACCGCCACCGCGTGCGGAACCTTGTCGACCGCGCCGGCGGCCGCCTTGGCCAGGGCGCCGGACAGGGAAGGGGCGTGACGGTCCTGCAGGATCACGCCCTTTGCGCCGAAGGCCGCCGCCGAGCGGAAGATGGCGCCGACGTTCTGCGGGTCGGTGATCTGGTCGAGCATGACCAGCAGGCCCGAGGGGTCCGCCCCGATCTCGTCGATGGACAGCGGCTCGGGCGGGTCGATCTTCAGCGCGACGCCCTGGTGCACGGCCCCTGCCGGCAACTGGCGGGCGATGTCCGGGGCGTCGAATATCTCCAGCCCCTTGCGGCCGGCATACTTGCGGGCGCGGTCGGGGGTGGCTAGCAGGCGCCGGATCTCGCCGCGCGCGGGATTGGCGAGCGCGGCCTCGACCGCGTGGACGCCCCAGACCCACTCTTTCGCGTCGGCTTCGGAAGCTCTGCCGGAGCGGCCGTGGAAGCGCTTCCCGCCCCTTGAACGAGAGGGGTCCCAACCCGTTTTGCCGTCGTTGCGTTCGCGGTTCGCCGACACTATAAGACGCGCTCCTTTTGGGGCCCCGAGGCTCTCCGTATCTCCGGAGCGCCGTGCCGCCAAGGAAAGCCTTATCGCGCGCGGGGGAATGTCCCGAGTGGCAAAGGGGGGGGACTGTAAATCCCCTGGCGTAAGCCTTCGTAGGTTCGAGTCCTACTTCCCCCACCACGCACGATGAAGCCGGACTTGAACGCAGATCGGGGATCATACGGGGAGACTGGGCTACCCAGCCGCGAGGCGCGGGTATAGCACAATGGTAGTGCAGCAGCCTTCCAAGCTGAGGATGCGGGTTCGATTCCCGCTACCCGCTCCAGGCTCCTCTTTAGACATTCATCCGCCGGCAAAGGTCGAGACAGAACGATGGCCAAGGAAAAGTTTGAACGTAACAAGCCGCACTGCAACATCGGCACGATTGGTCACGTTGACCACGGCAAGACGACGCTGACGGCGGCGATCACGATGACGCTGGCGAAGGCGGGCGGGGCCAAGGCGATGGCCTACGCGGACATCGACGCGGCGCCGGAAGAGAAGGCGCGGGGCATCACCATCAACACCGCGCACGTGGAATACGAGACGGCCAACCGTCACTACGCCCACGTCGACTGCCCCGGCCACGCCGACTACGTGAAGAACATGATCACGGGCGCCGCACAGATGGACGGCGCCATCCTGGTGGTCTCGGCCGCCGACGGCCCGATGCCGCAGACGCGCGAGCACATCCTGCTCGCCCGCCAGGTCGGCGTGCCGGCGCTGGTGGTGTTCATGAACAAGGTCGACATGGTCGACG
>CAMLRH010000337.1 GCA_946482375.1 uncultured Caulobacteraceae bacterium
ATCTCGATGGCGCGGTTCGAGATCACCTCGTTGGCGTTCATGTTCGACTGGGTGCCAGACCCCGTTTGCCAGACGACCAGCGGGAAGTGGTCGTCGAGCTTGCCGTCGATGACCTCCTGCGCGGCCGCGACGATGGCGTTCCCGATCGCCGGATCGAGGCGGCCGAGCGCCATGTTGGCCTCGGCGGCGGCGCGTTTGACGACGCCCAGCGCCCGGATGACAGGCTTCGGCTGCTTCTCCCAGCCGATCTTGAAATTGCCCAGCGACCGCTGCGATTGGGCCCCCCAATATCGGTCGGCGGCGACCTCGATGGGGCCGAAGGTGTCGGTCTCGGTGCGGGTGGCGGTCATGTGCTGGCCTCGGATAAGCTTCGGCACGGGTTTAGCGGGCGGGTGCGAGACTGCAAGGCCGCAAGGGGTTATGACGACAGGCGTGGACGTCGAATGGGTCGGGCGAGGGAAGGTGCGTGCGCGCGAGAGCGGCGGCGTGCTGGAGGTCGTGGTCGACGGCCTGACCACCCAGGCCAAGTACTACAAGCCGCTGATCTACGAGTTCTTCCGCAAGGAATGGCGCGGCGGCCGTCCGGCCTGGGGCGAGTTCGCCGTCGAGATCGCCATGGACTTCACAGGCGATCCGCCCTGGCTCGACCTCGATAACCTGGCAAAGGCCATCCTCGATGCCCTGAAGGGCTACGCCTTCCATGACGACGCGCAGGTCTCGCGGCTGCTGGTCGAACGTCGGCCGGGCGAGCGCGAGCGGATCCTCGTGCGGGTCGAAAAGCTGGCCGGGAGCGGCTTCGCGGGTTAGCCGCTCCAGGGCGTCAGCGCGCCCCAGTAGCCGAGGTCGACGGCGAAGGCGGCGAAGATCAGCACGGTGATGGTGAAGCGGATCTTGCGCCCGGGCGTCCAGCTGTCGACGCGGCGGCCACCTCGCCAGATCACCGGCAGCATGATCACCGTAACCGCCGTCAGCACCGCCGCCAGCAGGGCGCAGGCGGAGGCCAGCACCATCCAGGCGCCGGGCCAGTTGTAGACGACGTTGGCCGGATCGCCTGTTCCCGAAAACCAGGCCGCGAAGGCGCCGAGCGTGATCAGCCACAGCACCGCCTGCGTCGTCTGCAGCAGGCTGGCGCGCGCCTGCACGGTGGTCTGGCGGAAGTCGCGGCTGCTGCGGAAGGCAAGCCCGATCAGCACCGCCAGCGAGGCGATGGCGGCCAGTCCGGCCAGCAGGACCAGCAGGCGCGGACCGGCGCCGTCGCCGCGCCGCTCGTAGGCGGCCACGCCGCTGGAAGCGATGAAGCGGGTCGCTTTCCCGTCCTTGATGGTGAAGACCAGTGTCTGCGGCCCGTCGACGGCCTTGAACACGCCGGGCTTGCCCGTCGCGGCCCACAGCCGCACGCCGCTGTTGCTGTCACTCGTGCGCAGGTAGCCGGACGGCGTCACACCCACGTCGGCAAAGCCGATCAGGGACATGATGAAGCCCTCCATGCCGCCGTAGGCGCGCCGCGTGGTCAGATAGACGCCTTCATAGCTGGCCGCCTGCCGCACCAATTCGGGCGACCCGGCCGGGGGCGGCTGGAAACGCGGCGTGTAGAAGCGCTCGACGATCTGGTTGGGGAAGCGCTGGGCGAGTTCGAACCCGCTGGCGGTGTTGGTCGAGATGAAGATGCCGAGATTCAGGTCGGGGACTAGCACCATGTTGGAGTGGAACGACAGCGTCGCCCCGTCGTGGCCGAAACCGCGTCGCCCGCCTGGCAGCGTCAGGTCGCGGAAGCCCCAGTTCCAGCCGGGCGCATCGGGGGAGGGCTTGTAGAGCGGTGTGCGCATGTTGCGCGCGATGGTCGGCGAGAAGACCGTCACGCCATCCAGCGCGCCGCCGTTCAGCAGCAGCAGCATGTAGCGCGCCATGTCGCTGGCCGTCGACGACGCCGCGCCGGCGGGGGCCGCATGTCCGACGTACTCGAACCCGCGGCGCTCATAGCCCGACGGCGTCCAGCGGTAGGCGGCGGCCACGTCGCGGGCGAGCGCCGGGTCCATGGCGCGGGGCATGCCCGTCTTCTCGGGATGCGGCTCGCGGAAGGTCGTGCGGCTGAGGCCAAGCGGATAGATGATTTCCTGCTCGACCAGCGCCTCGAAGGTCTTGCCGGTGACATTGGACACGGCCGCACCCGCCAGGGCGGTTCCATAGTTCGAGTACGCCGGCAGCGCGCCTGGCTCGCGTACCCGGCGGGGCCGTTCCTGGCGCAGGTAAACGTTGAGCGGCCGCACCCGGTCGTAGTCGCGCTCGAACAGCTGGCCCAGCACCCGGTCCTCAAAGCCGCCGGTATGGGTCATCAAGTGGCGCAGGGTGACCGGATCGTCGTAGCCCTGGTCGCGGACCTGGATGCGCTGGGGCAGGTAGAGGTTGACCGGCGCGTCCAGCCGCATGCGCCCGGCCTCGATCTCCTTCATCAGGGTGATCCAGGTGAAGGTCTTGGAGATCGAGCCGATGCGGAACAGCGTGCGGTCGGGGTCGACGGGCCGCGCGGGGCTGAAGCTCGCGAAGCCGTAGCCCTTCTTCAGCACCACCTGCCCGTTCTGCACCACCGAGACGGTGACGCCGGCGATGTGATCCTCGGCCATGGCCTGAGTCACCAGGCCGTCGACGTAGGCCTCAAGTTCGATCGGCGGGATCGGCGAGGCGGCCGTCAGCGGGACGAACGGTGCGGGACCGGCGGCCTGGGTAGGCGCCGCCGCCGCCGGAGAGGCGCTGCGGGCGGCGCTCGGCTGGGCGGGGCGAGGCGCGCTCTTGGGCCGGATGCGCGTGTAGGGAATCGGCGCCTTGGGAAGGGCGGCGACCGCAGGCGTCGGGGTTGGCGCGGA
>CAMLRH010000338.1 GCA_946482375.1 uncultured Caulobacteraceae bacterium
GGCACGGCCCGCACGATCAGCGCGTCCAGGCGTTCGCCCAGCTCGCGCTTCCAGCCGGGCATGGCGGCGATGTAGGCCTGCACGGGCGCATCGCCCTCTCCTTTCGGAATCTGCGGATTGCCGCCGGAGAGGAGCTTGACCATCAGCGCAGATCCGGCGGCGTCGCTTCGGCGGTGAGCGCGGCGATGGCCTCCTCGACCGTCAGCACCTGCTGGTCCTGCGAGCCGAGGCGGCGCAGCGCCACCTTGCCCTCCTCGGCCTCCTTGCGGCCGACGACGGCGATGACCTGGACCTTGGCGACGGAGTGCTCGCGCACCTTGTAGCCGACCTTCTCGTTGCGCAGGTCCGTCTCGACGCGCAGGCCGGCGGCCTTGAAGCGCTTCTCGACGTCGAGCGCATAGTCGTCCGCGTCGGAGGTGATGGTCGCCACCACCGCCTGCACGGGCGAGAGCCACAGCGGGAAGGCCCCCGCGTAGTTCTCGATCATGATGCCGATGAAGCGCTCGAACGATCCCAGGATCGCCCGGTGCAGCATGACCGGCCGCTGCTTCGAGCCGTCCTCGGCGACGTACTCGGCGCCCAGCCGCTCGGGCAGCACGTAGTCGAGCTGCAGCGTGCCGCAGGTCCACTCCCGGCCGATGGCGTCCTTGACGATGAAGTCGAGCTTGGGCGCATAGAAGGCGCCGTCGCCCTCGGCGATGCGGGGCTCGACCCCGGCCAGCCGGGCGGCCTCGCCCAGCATCCCTTCGGCCTTGTCCCAGAACTCGTCGGAGCCGGCGCGCACTTCCGGCCGCGTGGCCAGCGCCACATAGGCCGTCTCCATGCCGAGGTCGGCGTGGATCGTCCGCGTCAGTTCGACGAACCGGCGCGTCTCGTCGACGATCTGGTCCTCGCGGCAGAAGATGTGGGCGTCGTCCTGCACGAAGCCGCGCACCCGCATCAGCCCGTGCAGCGCGCCCGACGGCTCGTAGCGGTGGCAGGCGCCGAACTCGGCCATGCGGATCGGCAGCTCGCGGTAGGAGCGCTGGCCCTGGTCGAAGATCTGCACGTGGCCCGGGCAGTTCATGGGTTTAAGCGACAGCGTCTCGTCTTCCACCGTCTGGCAGACGAACATGTTGGGCCGGTACTTCTCCCAGTGGCCGGACTTCTCCCAGAAGGAGCGGTCGAGCACCTGGGGCGTCTTGACCTCGACGTAGCCGGCCTCGTCCAGCCGGCGGCGCATGTAGGCCTCGATCACCCGCCAGAGCGTCCAGCCCTTCGGGTGCCAGAAGACCATGCCGCGGCCCTCTTCCTGCATGTGGAAGAGTTCGAGCTGGCGGCCAAGCTTGCGATGGTCGCGCTTCTCCGCCTCCTCGACACGCGTCAGGTAGGCGTCGAGGTCCTCCTGGTTCGCCCAGGCAGTGCCGTAGATGCGCTGCAGTTGGGCGTTCTTCTGGTCGCCCCGCCAGTAGGCGCCGGCGAGCTTGGTCAGCTTGAAGGCCTTGCCGACATGCTTCGTCGACGGCAGGTGCGGGCCCCGGCAGAGATCCTTCCACTCGGGACCCTGACGATAGACCGTGATCGTGTCCGTCTCGGGCAGGTCGCGGATGATCTGGGCTTTGTACTTTTCCCCGATCCCCTCGAAGTGGGCGATGGCCTCGTCGCGGTCCCAGACCTCGCGCGTGATCGGCTCGTCGCGGTCGACGATCTCACGCATCCGCGCCTCGATCTTCGGCAGGTCGTCGAGGCTGAACGGCTCGTTGCGGGCGAAGTCGTAGTAGAAGCCGTCCTCGACGTTCGGCCCGATGGTCACCTGCGTGCCGGGGAAGAGCTCCTGCACGGCTTCCGCCAGCACGTGGGCCGTGTCGTGGCGGATGGTGTCGAGCACCTCCGGGTCGTCGCGGCCGACAAGCTCGATCTTGCCGCCGCTATCCAGCGGACGGTCGTAGTCGAGGAGCTTGCCGTCGAGGCGCACCAGCAGCGTGCGCTTGGCGAGGCTCGGCGAAATGGAGTTGGCGACATCGCGGCCGCTCGTTCCAGCGGGGAACTGGCGGACGGAGCCGTCGGGGAAAACCAGGTCGATCATAGCGGTTCACACTTTCGCGGCGGCACGGGATCGTAGCCCGAACCGCCCCAGGGATGGCATCGGCACACGCGCCGCGCGGCGAGGTAGGTCCCGCGCACCGGCCCGTGCGTGACCAGGGCCTGCGCCGCATACTCCGAACAGGTCGGCAGATAGCGGCAGCGCGGCCCGATCAAGGGCGACAGCGTGGCCTTGTAGGTCTTCAGACCCAGGCGGACGCCGCGTTCGTAGAGGGTCATGCCGACGCTTCGGTGGGGTGAACGATGCCCGGCGCTTATCGCACGCGTCAGCGCGCGATCAAGCCGCGTCGGCGCCGCTAGTTCGCGCACTCGCCTGGCGGACAGCCTCCGCCGCGGCCTCGAACGCGAGCATCGTCGAGGCGTGGCGCTGCGGGTAGTCCTTCACGGGCGCGAGCACGGCCAGATCCTTGAAGCGTCCTTCGGGCGCGGGCCCGCCGGACTTGAGCATGGAACGCAGGGAATCGCGCGCCTGCTCGATTTCGTCAAGTTTGGCCCCGATGGCCTGCTCGCCGAGGATGGCGGCGGCGGCCTGTCCCAGCGCGCAGGCCTTCACCTCCTGGGCGAAGTCGACGACCGCGCCGTCCTTGACCTTAACATCGACGACGATGCGGCTGCCGCACAGCTTCGAGACCTTCTCCGCGCTGGCGTCGGGCGCGTCGAGCCGCCCGGCGCGCGGCATGTTCGCGGCCAGCTTGAGGATCTTCGCCGAGTAGAGGTCGTCGATCATTCCATTCCCAACCATCCGCTCACCCCGGCGAA
>CAMLRH010000339.1 GCA_946482375.1 uncultured Caulobacteraceae bacterium
CGACGCCATGGCGAAGCTGGGCTTCGGCTTCGTCGAATGCGGCACGGTCACGCCCAGGCCCCAGGCCGGCAATCCGCGACCGCGGCTGTTCCGGCTGACCGAGGACCAGGCCGTGATCAACCGCATGGGCTTCAACAACGAGGGGCTGGAGGCGTTCGCCCGCCGCTTGGCCGCGCGGCCGAGGCGCGGCGTCGTCGGCGCCAACATCGGGGCCAACAAGGACGCCGAGGATCGCATCGGCGACTACGTCACCGGCCTGAAGCGGCTGTGGGGGCTGGCCGACTACTTCACCGTCAACATCTCCTCGCCCAACACGCCGGGTCTGCGCGCGCTGCAGACCAAGGCGGCGCTGGAGGAACTGCTCGGCAAGCTGTCCGAGGCGCGCGCGGGGTTGCCCGGTCGCCATCCGGTGTTCCTGAAGGTTGCGCCAGACCTCGAGGACGGCGAGGTCGAGACCATCGTCGAGACCGTCGCCGCCTTCGGCCTGGACGGCATTATCGTCAGCAACACCACCATCACCCGGCCGGCCCTGCGCTCGTCACAGCGCGACGAGCCCGGCGGTCTCTCCGGCGCGCCGCTGATGGCCCTCTCGACGCAGATGCTGCGGCGGTTCGCACAGGCCAACGACAAAGGCCTCGTCCTCATCGGCGTCGGCGGCATCGCCTCGGGGGCCGACGCCTACGCCAAGATCCGGGCCGGGGCGCACGCCGTGCAGCTCTACTCGGCCATGGTGTTCGAAGGCCCGGCCCTGATCGGCCGCGTGAAGTGCGAGCTCGCCGCCCGCCTGCGGGCCGATGGGTTCGCCTCGGTCGCCGAGGCGAGGGGAACCGCATGAAGGCCTTCCTCCAGCGCTACGGCCTGCTGATCGTTCTGGTCGTACTGGTGGTCGCGGCGCTGCTGAGCGGCGTCACCGACCGCATTTCACTGACCGAACTGCGCGAGCGCCGCGAAGAACTGGTGATGTTCGTCCACGCCCGCTTGTGGATCAGCATTCTCGTCTTTGTCGCCCTCTACACGACGGTCGTAGCGCTCTCGCTGCCGTTGGCGCTGGTGCTGACGCTGACGGGCGGGTTCCTGTTCGGGCCGATCATCGGCGCGCTACTGTCAGTCTCCTCTGCGACCCTGGGGTCGACGGTGGCTTTCCTGGCCTGCCGCACGGCGTTCGGCGACACCCTGGCCAGGCGCGCCGGCCCGACCGTGAACGGTCTCGTCGAAGGCTTCCGGCGCGACGCCTTCTCCTATCTGTTCACCCTGCGCATCCTGCCGATCGCGCCGCTCCTGCTGATCAACATCGCCGCCGGTCTGGCGCGGGTGCGGGTCGGCGCCTTCGTGGCGGCGTCGTTCATCGGCATGATGCCGGGCTCCTTCGTCTACGCCTTCCTGGGCTCGGGCCTGGGCGACGTGTTCGAGCGCGGCGAGGAGCCCAACCTCGGCCTCATAACAGACCCGAAGATCCTGCTGCCGCTGATCGGCCTGGCCATCCTCGCCATGCTGCCGGCCATCGTCCGCATCTTCCGCAAGTCGGGACCATGAAGCGCAGCTTGCGCCCCGACCTGGCGGTGATCGGAGCGGGGTCCGGCGGGCTGTCGGTGGCGGCCGGGGCGGCGCAGCTCGGCCTCTCGGTCGCTCTCTTCGAGCACGGCGAGATGGGCGGCGATTGCCTCAACACCGGCTGCGTGCCGTCGAAGGCGCTGATCTCGGCGGCGGCCAAGGGCTGGGACTTCGCCCGCGCCATCGCCCATGTCCGCGAAACGATCGAAACCATCGCCCCCATCGACAGCCAGGAGCGTTTCGAGGGCCTCGGCGTCACCGTCATCCGCGAGACGGCCCGCTTCGTCGACCGCCGCACGCTGGAGAGCGCCAGCGTCTCGGTTACCCCGCGCAAGATTGTCATCGCGGCGGGGTCGCGCCCGAAGATTCCGCCCATCCCCGGTCTGTCGAACTATTTAACCAACGAGACAATCTTCGGCGTCGAAGCGCTTCCCGAGCGGCTCATCGTGATTGGCGGCGGACCCATCGGCCTCGAACTCGGCCAGGCCTTCGCGCGGCTGGGCTCGAAGGTGACGGTCTTCGAAGCCGAGCGCTGTCTGGCCAGGGAAGACCCCGACGTCGCGGCCGTCGTGCTCGACCAACTCCGCGCCGACGGCCTCGACATCCGTGAAGGCCAGACCGCCCGGCTCGACCCCGGCGCCGCGGTGCTCGTCGCCACCGGCCGCACGCCCAACGTTGAGGGCCTGAACCTCGAAGCTGCTGGTGTGGCCTACGACAAGCACGGCATCCGAACCGACCGGTCGCTGCGCACCACCAACCGCCGTGTCTTCGCCGTCGGCGACATCACCGGACGTCCCGCCTTCACCCATGTGGCGGGCGCGCACGCGTCTCTGTTCGTTCGCCGCGCCCTGTTCGCTTCGCCGGTGAACGCCGATGCGATGGTGATTCCCCGCGTGACCTACACCGACCCGGAACTGGCCGCCGTCGGCCTGACCGAAACCGAGGCGAGGGCGGCGCACGGCGATGCGGTGAAGGTCGTCACCTTCCCCTTCCACGAAAACGACCGCGCCCAGGCCGAGGCCGATACGCGGGGCTTCGGCAAACTGGTCACCGACCGGCGCGGCCGCATCCTCGGCGCGGCCATCGTCGGCAGAAACGCCGGCGACCTGATCGCGCCCATCACGCTGGCCATGACCGCGAAGGTGAAGCTGTCGGCGCTGGCCGGCGTCATCGCCCCCTACCCAACGCGGGGAGAGATCGCCAAACGCTTGGCGGGCGCGTGGTATTCCCCCATCCTGTTCTCACCACGCACGCGAAGGCTGGTTTCGTTGCTCAAGCGG
>CAMLRH010000340.1 GCA_946482375.1 uncultured Caulobacteraceae bacterium
TCTGCTTGAGCACGATGTTGCGCGCCACCGCGAAGAACCAGGCCCGGCCGGAGACCACCTCCTCGAAGCCGCCGTGCGCGAACATCGCCGCGTAGGCCTCCTGGATGACGTCGTCGGGGTTGTCGATGCGCAGGCTCGCGCGCAGCCACCCCCGCACATCCGCCTCATGCGGCAGGATGTGCGCGGCGAACCATGCGGCGGTGTCCTTCGGCAGCGTCAGCGCGGCCTCCCCCGTACGTATGTGCGTACACGCGAAAGGCTGCGCCGGTGGGGGATGGTGTCAAGAAGAGAGGCGGCAGAGTGACCTGCCGCCTCAGTGCATTCCGGTTCAGAGGGGACCGAAGCCGGGATTATCCGCCGAAGCCGACGGCGATCTTGAAGTAGGGACCGTCAATAGTGCGGTCGAAGGCCTTGCGCTCCCGATCGCCGCCGTCGATGGCGTCGAAGTAGCGTTCCCAGCGATAGCCGACGTCGACCTTGAAGCGATCGACCTCGTAGGCGAGGCCAAGGCTCAGGTTGGCGGTCGGAACGGTGACGGACTTGGAGCGCTGGCGCTCGACCGCGATGCGTTCGCTGCTGTCCGGCAGCCACGGGTAGGCCAGATTGTAACGGCTGGAATAGTAGTTCGAGAGAATGTCGCCCGTCAGATCGACCTTCTGTTTCCCGAACAGGACGCCGCCACCCACCGTCCAGGCGAGGCTCAAGGACCCGCTTTCCTCATCCCCGCGCAGACGCTGGAAGGCCGCCCATTCGGCAACAGGTCCCACCCCCTCGAACTCGCGTTCGGACGTCAGCGTCCCGTCATACCAGTGGTGGGTCGCCGTATCATCGAGGAAGGTGAAGCCGTTTTCGAGGACCCAGTCGGGAATGCCCTTGACGGTCAGATCGGTCCGGGATCGCAACCGCGCATAACCCAGCCCCGCCGACAGGCTCGACCTGAAGTCCCCGCCGCCCACGCCGACATCCCGCCCGACCGTGAAGTCGACCATCATGTGGTCGTCGGTTTGCGAGCTTTGGATCCACGAGGAGTTGGTGGGGATCGTGTCGTACTTGTCCTCGTGCGTACCGATGACCGGGTTCGCGCAAAAGACCAGTTCATCGCCGCACACCGGTTCCTGGTCGGCGAGCTCGGAATAGACGCCCCGGTGAGTTCCTCCGTTGGCCTTGCCGAACCTCACGCCAGCTGAAACGCGCCAGGGCGTTCCGGCCGGCCGGTAGGTCAGCCGGGCCTCGCCGCCATCGCCCCAGTCGAGGTCGCGGCCCTGCAGGCTGTCGGGCAGCAAGGTCGGCGTGAAGACGTCCAGCTCGTCGACCGACATGGGGTCGTTGTGGCCGTTGTTGCGCAAGGCCGAACCCCCGAGCGCGACGGTGATCGGATAGGGCCGGTCGCGCCGGGCGCCGAAGGAGCCCAGCAGCGGGCCGCCGGTGAAGGTCTTGCTGACGCGAAGTCCGTAAATTCGCGGTTCGGTCAGGAAGACGTTGGTGGTCAGGCCGGTGTCGTCGGAGTTCAGGAAGGCGCCGGTGATGCTGTCGCGGTCCAGCACGTTCTTGACGTAGGCCATGACGTTCCAGCCGGCGTCTTCGTTGGCGAAGATCGCCGCGACGTTGATGTTCGAATAGGCCTTGAGCTTGTCGTAGCCTTCCATGTTGAAAATCCGCGTCCAGGCCTCCGACTGGTAGTAGAGGTCGCTGTGCAGGGTCAGCAGCCATTCGTTCGGCAGCGGCACGGTGTAGTCGGCCGTGATGGTCGCGGTGAAATGCGGCGCGTTGGGCAACTCGTTGCCGCTCAGGTCCTTGGCGAAACCCTCGCCGTTGTTCGGCGCCGTCGTCGGGTCAAAGCCCTCATAGCCGGCCCACCGCGCTTCCAGCGGACGCGGACTGTTCGGGTTGCCGATGTTATAGCGCACCGTCGGGTTGGGCACGTACGGCAGCTCGGTCACGGGATCGAGGCCGAGCTGGTAGGCCATGAGGCAGGGCCCCTGGTTCGGTGTCTGCCGGCCCGGCGGCACGTTGATCCGGTCGCCGAACGTGACCAGCGACACCGGTACGATGCAGTTCGACGGGATGGTCGGGAACGGCCGGGCGACGATCCAGCCCTCCTTGCCCGCGGTGCGGTCCATCAGGTCGATGGCCTCCATGCCGTCGGCGACCCGGGTGTTCTCGTAGCCCCCCTTGAAGCCTAGCTTCAGATTTTCCAGCGGTCGCCAGTCGGCCTCGATCTCGGCGCCCCAGACTTCAGCGTCGAAGTTGAGGTTGCTCGCCGCCCGGTCGACGATCTGCGAAATCTGATATCCTTGGTAATCGTAGTAGAAGGCCGTAACATTGAGCGTCACGCGACCGTCGAACAAAGTATTCTTCGCGCCGACTTCGAAAGCATCGACATACTCGGCGTCGAATGTCCGCGGATGCGTCAGCGACTTGTGCAGGAGAATGTCCGCACCCTGCGTCAGGTAGGTGACGATCGTCGCGGGCGGCGGATTGGCGCCGCCGGCCTTGTAGCCGTGCGCATACGACGCATAGAGCAGCGTCTCATCCGTGAAGGCGACGTCGGGTTTCCAGTCGACCGTCAGGCGGCCGGTCGGCTCGCGCCACTCCTGCCGTATCACCTCGAGCACAGGATAGCCGATCGTGTTCCGCGCCAGCAGCCAGCTCGGAACGATCGGAGCCTCCTTCTTGTCCACCGTGATGCGCAGGCCAGCGGTGACCTTCAGATTATCGGCAATATTGTAGTAGGCCTCGCCGAAGACGGCGTAGGAGATCAGCTTGTAAGGATTATTGCTGAGGAAGTAGTTGTGCCCCTCATCGTTCAAACTCTCGATGGGATT
>CAMLRH010000341.1 GCA_946482375.1 uncultured Caulobacteraceae bacterium
TCTGGCCCGCGCGGCGGCGACCATCACCAGCGCCGTGGCGTCGTCGCCTTTGACCAGCGCCCCTTGCGCCGCCTTCGCCGCGCGAAGGGCGTCCAGTCCGTAGTCGGCCGCATGCAGCGCTCCCGCCGGCGCCGGACAGGTCTGCAGGGCGCCGACATAGTCCGTCAGCCCCTGAAGCACGCGCTCCGGCGGCTCGCTGCCGTCGAACTCCTCAACCACCAGCCCGTGGATGAAGCGCCGCCGCGCTTCGGCATCGCCGCGCGCGACCTTGAGGCCAGCCGCCGAACCACCGAGGTCGGGGATGGGCCTTGGGTTGAAGGCGCTGTCGCCGCGACGCTTGCTGAACAGCGAGGCGGTCACGTCGGCCGTGCCCGGCGCGCCCGAGATGCCGGGGAAATGGAAGTCGGGATTGCCCCGCCCGTTGCGGTGGCAGCTTTCGCACGACAGCCCCGCCCGCGCCGCCTGACCGCCCAACAGGGTCGGGCTGCGGAAGGCGGCGCGGCCGATTTCCACCGACAGGCGGGCGTCGCCCGTCCGCTTCTCAAGGCATTCAGCCGGCTGCCTGGTCAGCACGCGCGGATCGGCGCCAGCCGCCAGCCAGCGCTGGGCGGTCAGCGGCGCCGCGCCCGCCGGCAGCGACAGCGCCGCCGCCAGCGCGGCGATCAGCGCGGCTCGCCGCCCGCGTCGATCCATCGGCGCAACTCGTCGGCCTGCTCGCAGCCATAGGCGCAGGCGCGCTCCAGCCGGGCCAGCAGCAGCCTGGCGCCCGCCACGTCGCCGGTCTCGACCTTCAGCTCGCCGTAGTATTCGAGCGCCCCCCGGTGCTCCGGCGCGATGGCCAGCGCCTGCCGATAGTAGTCCTCCGCCAGGGCCACCTCGCCCATCTTGCGGTGGGTGTAGCCGATGTAGGTGAGCACATCCGGGTGCGGCCCGAACGCCTGCTGCGCCTTGGCCAGCGCCTTCAGCGCCTCGCCGTATCGGCCCTCGTTCGTCAGCCCGAGCGCCAGCGCGTAGGAGGCGTCGCCGGTCGCGGGGTCCACGAACAGCAGGTCGAGCGACGCCGAGGGCGAGATGGGCGCAGGTTCTACCGCAGGCGCTTCCGCCGCCGCCGGGGCCGCGGCCTCCGTGGGAGCGGCAAGCGTGGCGGCTGCCGCGGCGGGCGGCGTCATGGCGCCCTCGATAGCCCGGACACCAGCCGCCAGCAGCACCGCTTCCGGGCAGGTCGCCGCACAGGCGGTCTGGCGCTGCTTCAGCCCGTCGAGCTCGGCCTGCGCCTTCGCCGTCTCGTTGAGCCTCAGCAAGGTGATGCCCAGCTGGGCGCGGGTCGGAATGTCATCGGGCTCCAGCTTGGCGGCCCGTTCGAATGCCTTGCGCGCGCCCTTGGCGTCGTTCTGCTCCAGCCGCGCGCGGCCAAGGCCGAACCATGCCGCCGCCGCTTTAGGCGCGACCAGAGTTACCTTGCCGAAGGCCTTCTCGGCGTCCTTGTACTCGCCCGCATCGAGGGCGGCGACGCCCTTCTGGTATTCGACGACGGGGTCGTAGGACGGACCCGAACTCGGCGCGCCACCCATGCCTCCGCCCCCGCCGCCGTCGGCGAACGCGGCGCCGGCCAGTGCAATCGCGCTCGCTGTCACCAGTGTGAGGGTAAGCTTACGGACCATCGTTCTTCCTCCCATGATCCTGCCCCGAGCATGCCATGGAAGGTGATCCCAGTCTGCGAAATTTGTCCGGCTGGAACCAGTACCCGCCCATGCGCGGCATCCCGGAACTGCGCCGCGCGGTGGCCGACCACTACCTGCGCCGCCAGGGCCTCGACCTTGACTGGGAGCGCGAGGTCACCGTCACCTCCGGCGCCACCGAAGCGCTGGCCGCGGCCTTCTTCTCGCTGCTTGAGGAAGGCGACGAGGTCGTTCTCTTCCAGCCGCTCTACGACGCCTACCTGCCGCTGGTCCGTCGCGCGGGCGGCGTGCCGAAGCTCGTCAGCCTGAAGCCCCCGCACTGGCGGCTGGAGCGCGACGCGCTGGAGGCAGCGATCACCGACCGCACCCGGATGGTGGTGTTGAACAACCCGCATAACCCCGCGATGACATCGTGGCGGACGCAGAGCTCAGCCAGCATCGCCAGGTCTTCGTCCGGGAAGACGACGGCGACCCGGTGAGAACCGTCGTCCGCCTCTGCTTCGCCAAGTCGACGCCGGCATCGAGCGGCTGGCCAAAGCTAGGAAGCTGTTCAGCTAATCTCCCTTCCCCCTGGATGGGGGAAGGGTCGGGGATGGGGGTGGAAGAGGTTCAGGATGAGGCGCGGCCTCGCGTGAAACCGGCAGCGGCCCCACCCCCATCCCAAACCCTTCCCCCATCCAGGGGGAAGGGCTTTACGCCGTCGCGCCGCCGTCGACGACCACCGCCTGACCGGTCATGAAGGTGCCCGCCGGAGAGGCCAGGAACACCGCCGCGCCCGCGATCTCGTCCGGGTCGCCGATGCGGCGCAGGGGCACGCTTTCGGTCGAGCGCTTGAGGATTTCCGGGTTTTCCCACAGCGCGCGGGCGAAGTCGGTCTTGATGAGGCCCGGCGCGATGCAGTTCACGCGGATGCCGTGCGGGCCAAGCTCGTGGGCGAGGTTGCGGGCCAGCTGGAAGTCGGCGGCCTTGGAGATGTTGTAGGCCCCGATCACCACATTGCCGCGCAGGCCGCCGATGGACGAGACGATGATGATCGCGCCGTCCTTCCGCTCTTCCATCTCCGGCGTGACCATCGAGATCAGCCAGTTGTTGGCGATGACGTTGTTGTCGAGGATCTTGCGGAACTGGTCGTCGGAGAT
>CAMLRH010000342.1 GCA_946482375.1 uncultured Caulobacteraceae bacterium
CCAGCGCCGACGCCTTCTTCGTGGTGCAGGAGATCAACATCGGCATGACCGCCGACGTCGGCACCTTCCCGCGCCTGTGCAAGCTGATCCCCGAGGGCTGGGTGCGCGAGCTCGCCTACACCGGCCGGCGCCTGCCGGCCCAGCGCGCTAAGGAGATCGGTCTGGTCAACGAGGTGTTCGAAACCCACGAGCAGGTCGTCGAACACGCTCTCGCCACCGCCCGCGAGATCGCCTCCAAGGCGCCGCTGGCCGTCGCCGGGTCGAAGGTGATGATCAACTACGCCCGCGACCACACCATCAAGGACGCGCTCGACTACATCGCCGTCTGGAACACCTCGATGTTCTCGCCGATGCACATGGCCGAAGCCTTCGCCGCCAGGAACGAGAAGCGCGAGGCCAACTTCCCCGACCTGCTGCCGCTCAAGAAGAAGATGTAGCGCTCTCCCTTCCCCCTCAAGGGGGGAAGGGCCGGGGATGGGGGTGTGAGCAGAGCGCTGAAAGGCAGGCGCTGTTTGGCTCAGCCCCCAACGGCGCCCATCGCCAAACTCAGCGGTCACACCCCTCCACTCTGCCCTCCTCCCCTCGAGGGAGGAGGGTTTCTCAGAGCCAGCCCTTCCACTTGAACCAGGAAAAGCCGACCAGCATGGAGGCCGCCATCAGGCCGAGCGCCATCGGGTAGCCGTGCAGCCAGGCAAGCTCCGGCATGTGGTCGAAGTTCATGCCGTAGATCGAGGCGATCAGCGTCGCCGGCAGGACGAGCACGGTCATCACCGAGAAGATCTTGCCGATGGCGTTCTGCTCGATGTTGATCAGGCCGAGCGCCGCATCGAGCAGGAAGGTGATGTTGGCCGAGACATAGGCCGAGTGGTCCGTCAGCGACTGCACATCACGCTGTAGCGAGCGCAGGTGTTCGCGAAGGTCGCGGACGCTCTGCAGCTGTTCCGCCAGACCGGCGAAGCTGATGACCCGCGCGATGCTGGCCAGGCTGGCGCGAACCTTGGCGCTCACCATCTGGGCGCGTCCGAGCTGCGCCAGCACCGGCTCGAAGCCGCCGCGCCGCGGCCGGCGAAAGATGCCCTGCGAGGCTTCGTCGACATCGGCGGCGACGCTCTCGATGATGTCGGCGGCGCGGTCGATAATCGCGTCCAGCAGGCCCAGGAACACCTCGCCGCCGGACTCCAGCGTGCTGGGCTCGCGTTCGAACTGCGCGATGAATTGCTTGAAGGCGGTCGGCTCGACATAGCGGATCGTGACCAGGCGGCCTTCATCCAGCACGAAGGTGATGGGGGCCAGAACGGCTCGCTCGGTGGCCGCATGGGTCAGGACCGCCGCGGTCATGAAGGTCGCGCCGTTGTCGCGATACAGTCGCGAGGACGACTCGATCTCCGACATTTCCTCGCGCGTCGGCAGCTGTAGATGCAGAGCCCGCTCCACGGCGAGCTCTTCGTCGCGTGTCGGCTCGATCAATTCGATCCAGATGGCGTCGTCCGGCGCGCGCCAGTCGGGTCCGATGACGGGGCTTTCGAAGCCTACATAACCCCGACGCAGAATCCTCAGCATGCGGCCGCTCCCATCGGATCGACCCTAATAGCGCACGATTGAAGCCGAGGCGTTAGTTGCCGGACCCGGAGGTCGCCTGCTGGATCAGCGTGGCGATGCGGTCGGTGGAGTCGGCGGCCTGACCGAGCATGGACAGCGGCGAGGCGCCCGGGCGAACGGCCGAGGCCACATGCGTCGCCGCCGACTGCGCCACCGACAGGGCGGCGTTCTGGGCGTAGGCGACCTTCGAATCCGAGGCCGCCATCAGCTGCGCCTCGCGGTCCTGATAGATGAAGCCGTGGGTCGGATAGGTGGTCGTGCCGAGATCGCCGGCCGACTCGTACCAGACCTTCACCTCGCTCCAGTCGCCGCTCGGCGAAACGTCGATGACGGTGACGTCCTTCTCGACCTGGCCACGGGTCCCGCCGATGCGCGACCAGTTGGCGTGGGTGATCTGGACGACGCGCTCGGTGAGCACGTTGGAGACCACGGCGACGTGGCCGCGGGTCATGCGGCCGGTCGGCTTGAAGCAGAGCACGGCGCCGGCCCTGGGCGTGGAGCCCTTCTCGTATTTGCCGCTCGCCTGGTCCCACCATGTGCGGGCGTCGCCGAAGATCTGGATGCCGGAGATCAGGCGCGCGAACGGCACGCACTGCCAATAGATATCGGCCACCGCGCCGGAGACCGGCACGAGGCTCAACATCACAGCAGCGGCGAGCGAACCGAGAGCGGTTCGTGTCCGTTGACGCATGGAGGATAGGTCTCCCCGACGTTCCCCGCGAAAGGGGTAACCGTCTCATCGCGTCGTGAAAAGACCCTTAAGAAGCTTGGCCTTTGGAAAGTTAACCAAAGTTGGGGATCGCCTCGAAATCGGTCAGGCGCTGATTGCAGCCGGCGCAAGGGCGCCTAAATCGGCTTGAGCTACGCCATAACAGCGAGGAGACGACCCCAGTGGACAGCCTGATGCAGCTTGCTTCCGACCCCACCGTCTGGCTGGCGCTGGGCGCGCTGGTCGTCATGGAGGTGGTCCTGGGGATCGACAACCTCATCTTCATCTCCATCCTCTCGAACAAGCTGCCCGAGCATCAGAGGGGCCGCGCGCGGCGCATCGGCATCGGGCTGGCGCTGATCATGCGGCTGGTGCTGCTCTCGACCATCGCCTGGCTGGTGGGGCTGACGGCGACCGTGTTCGACCTCGGCTGGGTGGGTCCCGACGGTTCCTTCGAGACCGCCTTCTCCTGGCGCGACCTGATCCTGATCGCCGGCGGCCTGT
>CAMLRH010000343.1 GCA_946482375.1 uncultured Caulobacteraceae bacterium
GGAGAAGGCGCCGACACGGAACTTCAGCGGCTTGATGGCCGAATACTGCAGCCAGAGCTCGTGCAGGGTGGCTTGGCCGTCCGTGCCGGAGCCGCCGAAGTCGAGCAGGAGGCCGTAGCCGAAGTCGCCAAACAGCCTTCCCTCGACGCCCAATCGGCCACGGCGGAAGGTGGTCCCGCTGTTCAGGTCGCGACCGACGACCGAAGCGCCGAGGTCGTCGTCCTGAAAGTATTGTGCGGTGTCGAGCTGCATGACGCCGCGGATCGAGGCGCTGAACTTGCCGTCGCCGCTGGCGATGGTCGGCCGTCCGTTGGCGATCGAAACCGTGGTCGCCTTCTGTTCGTCGCGGACCGCCTGGATGCTGGCCGACGTCGAGGATTTCAGGTCGGCGATCTGCTCCCGCAGCGCCGCCAGTTGCGCCTCCAGCGCCTGGATGCGCGCATCCGTCGCCTCATCGGCCAGCGCCGATCCCGCCACCGCCCACGCCACCGCGCCGATCGCCGCCCCGGCCAGCCATTTCGCCCGCCCCGTTCGCACCATCTTTAATCCCTCCTGAGTTGGTAGGAATTGACCTGTTGAATTCCTATCAGTCAAGTAGGAATAAAGCTGAGGAGACTGATAGAAAAGCTGAAGGATGACGTGAGTCGGGGCGCTCCGGGCGGACAGGTCCGTAATGAAAATGCGAAGCGTTCGCAATTTCCTTGCGCCCGCGAGGCCTTCACTTTACGGCGGGCGGGACGACAACCTTTGCCGGACCGCCCCGTGACCCGTTCCCTGCTTGGCCGCCTGCGCCGTCTCTGGCTGGACGTCCACCTGTGGATCGGGGTGGGCCTGCTGGCCGCGTTGATCCCGCTCGGGCTCTCAGGGTCGCTGCTGGTCTGGCACGACGCGCTGGATCACGCGCTGCATCCGGCCCGCTTCGAAGTCGCCGGGCCCGCGACCAAGCCGCCATCGGTCTACATCAATGTCGCCCGCGCGGCGTTCGGCGACCGGGCGGTGGTGACGACGTTGAGAATGCCGCACGAACCGGACGACCCGGTCACGGTGGTTGGCCGCATGCCGGGCGAGCCTCTTCCCAACGGCCGGCCGCGCGAACTGACCGCCTGGATCGACCCGGCCAGCGGCGCGGTCGTCGATGTCGCCGACATCCGCCAATCCTTCACCAGCGTCATGCACCGGCTGCACGGCTCGCTGCTGATCCCGGGACAGGGGGTCGGGCGAAAGGTGGTCGGCTGGCTGGGCTGGGCGATGACGGCCTCGTGCCTGACCGGACTGTGGCTGTGGTGGCCAAGGAACGGGAAGGTGCTGAAGGCGATGCGCTGGCGTCGCTCGCCGTCGTTCCTCAACAACCTGCACCACATGTTCGGGTTCTGGATCATGATCCCGCTGCTCGTGGTGTCGTTGACCGGCGTCTACATCTCCTTCCCCGAAACCTCGCGGAAGCTCTTCGGGGTCGCCGAGGCGAAGGCGCCGCCGCGCGGGCCGCGCCCCGCCGGGCCGCCGCCGTTGACGTCGCCTCGCCTCGATCCCGATGAGGCCGTCCGGGCTGCGCTGAGCGCCAACCCCGGCTACACGCTGGCGGTGCTGCAGACGCCCACCAAGGGCAAGGCGCCGCAATGGCGGGTGGAACTGACGAAGGAAGAGGGCGGCAAGCCGCTCAACCTGACCGTCGACGACGCCACCGCAGAGGTATCCGCCGGCCGCGCCGAACCGCGCCGGCAGCGCGATCCGCTGTCGCGCCTGATGCGCCAGATCCACGACGGCGCCGACACGCCCTTCGTCTGGCAGGTCTTCGTCTTCCTGACCGGACTGGCGCCGGCCCTGCTCGGAATCAGCGGCACGGTCATGTGGCTGCGTCGGCGCAAGCGGCGCCTGCTGATCCGCCACGCGCACGATCAAGCGGCCGCCTGATCTTTTTGCGAATAATTCTCATTTACAGCTCTGCCGCTGCCAATTAAGAACGCCTCGCAATCTCAAACTCGGCCTTTGTGAGGGGCCACACCTGTAAGGGGGTACGATGCGTAGACCGACCACCGGCGTGACAGCGCAGAGCAAGCGGGCGCTGAGCGCGGCAGCCGTCGCCGGGATCGCGGGTCTGAGCATCGCGCCGGGCCTGGCCCAGGCCGACGAAACCGCGATGGCGAGCGCCGTCGTCACCGAGGTGTCGCCGCTGGAGGTGGTCGGCGCGCAGGGCGAGCTCACCTCCCCCAAGCAGACGCAGACCCTTCTCGACACGCCGCAGACCATCTCGGTGATCCCGTCGGAGACGATCCGCCAGCAGGGCGCCACCACCCTGCGCGACGTGCTGCGCAACGTGCCGGGCATCTCCATGCAGGCCGGCGAGGGCGGCACGCCGAACGGCGACCAGCTGACGTTGCGCGGCTTCTCGGCCCGCACCGACATGTTCATCGACGGCGTCCGCGACATCGGCGGCTACGCCCGCGACCCCTTCAACCTCGAGCAGGTCGAAGTCGCCAAGGGACCGGCCAGCGCCTACACGGGCCGCGGCTCCACCGGCGGGTCGGTCAACCAGGTCTCCAAGGCTGCCCGCCTGACCGACTTCGGCTACGTGGACGTGGGTGTGGGCAGCGACTCGTTCCTCCGCGCCACGGCCGACTTCAACCACGTCATCGACCAGGACGGCGGCGTGGCCGTGCGCCTGAACCTGATGTCGCATTCGGCCGATACGCCAAGGCGCGACCAGGTTGAGAACAGCCGCTGGGGCGTCGCGCCGTCGATCGCGGTCGGCCTTGGCACGCGGACGCGCCTGATCCTCAGCCACCTGCACATGTCGCAGGACAATGTG
>CAMLRH010000344.1 GCA_946482375.1 uncultured Caulobacteraceae bacterium
ACGACATCGTCTCGGGGGTGACGACATCGTTGTCCGACGGCCCACGGAAACTCGGGTCGTAAGCGGCCTTGCGGCCCAGTTCGAAGGCCTGGAGGTTGGCCTCGGCCTCGACGCCGTTCAGCTTGATGGCCCGGTACAGGGCGCGGCTGGAAACGGGAATGACGCCCTTCTGCCAGGCAAAGCCCAGCATGGTCATGTTGGCGTAGATGGCGTCGCCGAGGTGGTTCTCGGCCAGGTGGTTGGCCGGGCATTCGTCGTAAGCCTTCACCGCCGCGCCGATGCGCCGGGCCATGGCGCCCGCGTCGAAGCGGACGTCGCGGTTGGTGATGAAGTCGGCGGTCGGCGCGAAGTCCTCGTTGCCGAAGGCGCGGGTGACGGTCTTGGCGTAGAGCGCCAGCGCCTCGGGCCCGGCGGCGACGAGCAGGTCGCAGGCGATCAGCACGTCGGCGGACGCGGCGGGGACGCGGCCGCCGACGACCGTCTCCTCGGTCTCGCCGATCTTCACGTGGCTGAAGACCGCCCCGCCCTTCTGGGCCAGACCGGTCATGTCGACCACCGACGCCGAGCGGCCGTCGATGTGGGCGGCCATGGCCAGGATCGAGGCCACCGTCGTCACGCCCGTGCCGCCGATGCCGGTGAAGACGATCTTGCGCACGCCCTCCAGCGTCTCGAACTCCGGCAGCGGCGTGGAGTCGGCGGTCAGCGCCGGCATCGCCTTGGCGTGGGCGTTCTCGCCGCCCTCGATGGTGATGAAGGAAGGGCAGAAGCCGTCGAGGCAGCTGTAGTCCTGGTTGCAGGTCGACTGGTTGATCTTCCGCTTGCGGCCGAACTCGGTGTTCAGCGGCTCGACCGAGACGCAGTTCGAGGTCTTCGAACAGTCGCCGCAGCCTTCACAGACCAGGTGGTTGATGAAGACGCGCTGGGCGGCCTTGGGCATCTGGCCGCGCTTGCGGCGGCGGCGCTTCTCGGTGGCGCAGGTCTGGTCGTAGAGCAGGACCGTCGTGCCCGGCGTCTCGCGCAGCTCGCGCTGGACGTCCATCAGCTCCGAACGCGGGCGCACGACGACGCCGGGCGCGAGGTCCTTCACCTCGTCGTAGCGTTCCGGTTCGTCGGCGACGATGACGGTCCTGGCGATGCCTTCAGAGGCCAGCTGACGGGTGATCTGGGCCGGGGTGAAGCCGCTCTCGGCCTGCTGCCCGCCGGTCATGGCGACGGCGTCGTTGAACAGCAGCTTGTAGGTGATGTTCGACTTGGCCGCGATCGAGGCGCGGATGGCGAGCGAGCCGGAGTGGTTGTAGGTGCCGTCGCCGAGGTTGACGAAGATGTGCTTCTCGTCGGTGAAGGGCGCCGAGCCGACCCACGACAGACCCTCGGCGCCCATGTGGCTGGTCATGTCGGTGTGGGGATCGTTGAAGCTGGCCATGTAGTGGCAGCCGATCCCGGCCAAGGCGCGGGAACCGTCCGGCAGACGGGTCGAGGTGTTGTGCGGACAGCCCGAGCAGAAGAAGGGCTTGCGCTGCTGGTCCGACGCCAGGCTGACGGCCGCCACACCGGCCGCCGAAACGCGGTCGAGGTAGGCGCGAGCCCGGTCGCGGTGCGGGCCTTCGGGCAGGCGGTCGAAGACGGCGAGCGCGATTTCGGCCACCGACAGCGATCCAAGTTCCGAGAGCAGCGGATGGCCGCGCTCGTCGGTCTTGCCGATGATCCTAGGCCGGGCGTGGGCGGGCAGTTCGTAGAGGGCGGCGCGGGCCTGGGTCTCGATCAGCGGGCGCTTGTGCTCGATGACCATCAACGTCTCGAGCCCGGCGGCGAAGGCGCGCAGCCCCGTCGGCTCCAGCGGCCAGGGCATGCCGACCTTGTAGATGGTCACGCCGAGCGAGGCGGCCTCGGCCAGCGTGATGCCCATGGCCTGGAAGGCCTCGAGCACGTCCTTGTAGGCCTGGCCCTGACAGACGATGCCGATCCGCTGGCGGGCGGAGGCCAGCACCACGCGGTCGAGCCGGTTGGCCCGGGCGAAGGCGAGCGCGGCAGGGAGCTTGTGCAGCCGTAGCCGCCGCTCCTTGTCCATCGGCTGGTCCTTGGTGCGGATGCCAAGGCCGCCGGCGGGCATGGGGAAGTTTTCCGGGACGACGTGGCGGTGGCGATCCAGCGAGACGTCAATGGTGACGCCGCTGTCCATGGTGTCGGCCAGCGCGATCATGCCGACCCACAGACCCGAGAACCGCGACATGGACAGGCCCATCAGGCCGTAGTCCAGCACCTCCTGCACGTCGGCCGGCGACAGCACCGGCATCTCGAAGTCCTGGAAGGCGTACTCGGACTGCGACGGCAGGGTCGAGGACTTGCAGCTGTGGTCGTCGCCGGCCACGGCCAGCACCCCGCCCTTCGGCCAGGTCCCGGCGAAGTTGGCGTGCTTGAAGGCGTCGCCGGTGCGGTCGACGCCGGGCGCCTTGCCGTACCACATGCCGAAGACGCCGTCGTAGCGGGCGCCGGGGAAGAGGTTGGTCTGCTGGCTGCCCCACACCGCAGTGGCGGCGAGATCCTCGTTGAGGCCTTCCTTGAAGACGATGTTGTGCTCGGCGAGCAGCTTGTCGACGCGGTGGGCCTGCTGGTCGAGGCCGCCTAGCGGCGAGCCGCGATAGCCAGAGACGAATCCGGCCGTGTTCAGGCCCGCGATGCGGTCGAGCCGGGCGCGGTCGAGAAGGACGCGGATCAGCGCCTGCACGCCGGTCGTGTACGCACGGCCTTCAAGGAGCAGATATTTGTCGTCCAGCGTCACATCGTGGTGGCGCATTGGAAAATCTT
>CAMLRH010000345.1 GCA_946482375.1 uncultured Caulobacteraceae bacterium
GGCCCGGACCTGATGACCCAGGTCCCGAACATGACGTTCACGAAGACCAACTTCACCAGCTACTCGATCCAGCTGCGCGGCATCGGCACCCAGGCGATTTCGGCGACCGTGGACCACGCCGTGGCGGTCGCGTTCAACAACACACCCTTCATCCGCAACCGGTTCTTCGAGCAGGAGTTCTACGACCTGCAGCGCATCGAGGTTCTGCGTGGTCCGCAGGGCACGCTGTATGGCCGCAACGCGACGGCCGGGGTCGTGAACCTGATCTCCAACAAGCCGAAGCTGGAAACCTACGAGGCCATGCTCTCCGGCGATGTGGCCAACTACAACTCGACCCGCTTGGCGGGGATGCTCAACATCCCGATCGCCAACGACGTGGCGGCGCTGCGCATCGCTGGCGCCTGGACGAAGCGTGTGGGCTACGCGACCAACGAACTGACGGGCAATCCGATCGACGGTCGCGACCTGTGGTCCACTCGTGTGTCGCTGCGTTTTGCGCCGACAGATCGGCTCGATGTGAACCTCATCTGGGAACACTTTGAGGAAGACGACGATCGTATCCGGTCCGGCAAGCAGCTCTGCAAGACGGACACCCTCACGAAATACACCGCCGTCATGCCGGATGGCACAGTGGTGATGATTCCAGTGACAGCCGCGACTCCCATGCCGGACTACGGTCAGAGCAATGGCATCGGAGACTGGTCGGGTCCCCAAGGCACCTTCAGCCAAGGCTGCAAGCCGGCGTCTCTCTACTCGCCCGACTCGTTCCTGACGCCGAACGGCGACTCGGCCCCCTATTATGGTCCTCTGGAGGGCGTCGGCCTGCCTATCGCGCTTGACGACCCTTATGCCAGCCGCGTGCAATCTCACGATCTGCGTGTCATCGAGTCCGCAATCGATCCCGAGTACCGCGCGAAGGCCGATGTCGTCGAGCTGCAGGCGAACTTCGACCTGACCGACTCGCTTACGGTGACATCTGAGACTGGTTACAGCAGCGACTTTATCTTCTCGCAGCAAGATTATAACCGGTTCAACAGCGCTCCCGGCGCCTGGGATGCCGACAGGTTTGGCAGCGGTACCGCGGGCATTATCAGCGAGGATGGCGTTTTCTGCGACCCGCAGATCGGATGCAGCGACCGGCTTGTGGCAATGGACGTCTCAACGGCGCGGTCGCGGCATTTCAGCCAGGAGCTACGTATCGGCTCATCGTTCGACGGACCGTTCAACTTCAGCCTGGGCGCCAATTTCCTGCGTTATGACACTGAAGACAAATACTACGTCTTTATCAACAGTTTGAGCATTCACACGGCCCTTCACAACGGGAACGGTGCGTTGCTGTACGAGCCGGGGGTCACCGACAACCGCTATTGCCTGCCCATGGGTTTTGAGGCGCCGGATGTCAATGGAAGCGGACTGATCACCAGCTGCACCTATATGGATCCCAACCCTATCAGCAGCCTCAATGATCAGGGTCGCAATTACTTTCTGAGCCGCAACCCTTACAAGCTGATTTCTTACGCCATCTTCGGCGAATCCTATTATCAGGTCACGGACGCGCTGAAGCTCACCGCCGGTCTGCGCTGGACGGTGGACAAGAAGGAAGCCCCGCGTATTCCCAGCTGGCTGCTGGCCGGGTCCACTGTCGGACAGCCGGTTGAGGAAGTGGTCGAGCAGGAGTGGAGAAAGCCGACCGGGCGGCTGGCCATCGACTGGAAACCCGAGCTGCCGTTCACCGACGAGACAATGGTCTATGCTTCGTACGGCCATGGTTACAAGGCGGGCGGGATGAATCCGCCGCCGGCGGCGCTCGTCTGCTACGGCGGATGCGGCGATTACGTGGATGAGTTCCGCGCCCGCGCGGCAGCCAAGCCCCGGTCATTCGAGCCGGAATATGTCGACGCCTTTGAACTCGGCGCCAAAAACACCTTGCTGGACGGGCAGCTGACGCTGAACCTCGCCGCATTCTACTACGATTATCAGGGCTATCAGCTGTCCCAGATCGTTGACCGTTCGGCGATTACGCAAAACTTCGACGCCACGGTCTGGGGTCTGGAAGTAGAGGCCGACTGGAGGCCGCTCGAAAACCTGCGCCTGGGCTTCAAGGGCGGTTTCGAAGAGACAAAGGTCGCGGACGGAATGCAGGCCATCGACGTGATGGACCGCACGGCCGGCCGGGAGGACTGGGTCGTGGTCAGCCCCTTCCCGACCTTCCCGTCAAACTGCGTGCTGCCGGCGTGGCTGTTCATCGCGAACGACCCCGGCACGATCGATTTCGAGAGCCGGGGCCAGGTTTTGCCGAACAACGTGCCTTCGCTCCTCGGCCTCGGGGGACCGAGCGGCGGTCACGCCGGCGGTTGTGAGCTGGCCTACCTCTTCCGGGAAGACCCCGTGACCGGCCGCACATACGTGCCGAACCCGACGGTTACCGACTACGGCAGCTCACTCATCCTGCGCCCGGGTTACATCGGCTGGGACCCGACGCTCGACTATGGCAACAACAACGGCGAAGGCTTCTTCAAAGACCTGTCCGGCAACGAACTGCCGAACGCGCCGAATTTCACGGCGACCATCACCGCCGACTACACGGTCCCACTGCCGTCGGACTGGCTGATGACCCTACACACGGACCTTTACTATCAGTCCGAGGCTTGGACGCGGATCTTCAACACTGAGGGCTATGACAAGCTGAAGGCCTATACCAACGTCAACGTCGCCGCGATCTTCACGAACGACGAAGCTGGCTGGAAGGTGATGGCCTACGTCAAGAACGTCTTCGACCGCGACAGCATCACCG
>CAMLRH010000346.1 GCA_946482375.1 uncultured Caulobacteraceae bacterium
GTGACCTTGCCGGCGCCCGGCGCCTCGCAGCCGTGGCCGATGAGGGCGCTCTGCTGATCGGCGACGACGGCGGCGATAGGGACTTCGGCGCCCAGCACCTCCCGCGCAGTCGTTCCCATGACACCCCAGGTGTCCACCAGCGCCGGGAAGCTCGCCGGGTCGAGCCCCTGGTGCTCGATCAGCATCTGGTTCCAGCCCAGCGAGCCGAGGTCGAGGTAACCCAGCGGCCAGGCCTGGCTGCGGTCGGTGGCGTGCACCGAACCGCCGGACAGCTTCCAGATCACCCAGGAGTCGACGTTGCCCCAGACGAGGTTCGCGCGGTCGAGCCCGGCGACCACACCTTCCAGTTTGGCCGCCGCCTGCTGCGGCATGACCATGTAGCCCGCGCCCTGCAGTTCGGTCGCCCGGCCCGCGCCGCGCAGGTCGCTCCAGACGACGATGGGCGCCAACGGTTCGCCGGTCGTGCGGTCCCAGCAGACGATGCTGGCGCGCTGCGAAGTGACGCCCACCGCGGCGAGGTCGTTGGCGCTGACCTCGGCGCATCTGAGAACATCGCCGATCACCTGCGCCGCCGAGCGCCAGAGGGCCGCGGCGTCCTGCTCCACCTGTCCCGGCCGTTCGGAAACCGACGCGACGGGCGTCGAGGCGACCGCCTTCAATTCACCGCCGGCCGCAAAGACGCAGGCCCTGATGGAGGTCGTGCCGATATCGAGGCTGAGGATCAGGTCAGGCATCGGGCAGCAGGACCCCCGGATTCATGATCCCGTTCGGATCGAGCATGTCCTTCATCCGGCGCAGCAGCGAAACGCCGGCCTCGCCGAGTTCGCGGGTCAGGTAGTCGCGGCGCACGCGGCCGATGCCGTGATGGTGGGCAAGGCTGCCGCCGTGCTTGTCGGTGGCCTCCATGATCCGCCGCCAGCCGTCGTGGTAGGTCGCTTCCATCGCCTTCGGATCGTTCACGTTGACCGCGAAGGTGAAGTAGAGGTTCAGCCCCGAGCGATAGACATGGCTGGAATGGGCCGTGCCCGCCAGCACGCCTTCGATCTCGTTCAGCGACCTGGTGGCGTCGTCGTAGATGTCGGCGATCTTCGTCCAGTCGGCGGCGATCTCGACGGTGTCGAGGACGATGTTCCGCTGCAGGAAGAGGTCCCAGCTCGGCACGTTGTTGCGGTGGCCGAGCCAGTGTTCGACGATCTTCTCGGGGCCGACGGTCACGCCGAATCGCTCGGCGAGCGCGGCGACGGCCGCCTTTTCGGCCTCGACCAAGGCCTGAGGGCCTTCGTGGACCATGATGACCGTGCAATCGCGAGCCTCGACATGCAGTCGCGCCGTCTCGCGCTCGTCGTACTGGCGCATGACCGGCGGCGACCAACCGGACTGGACGACCTCGCGCTGGAAGTCGAAGCCGGTGCGCATGTCCGGCGCGAAGAAGCAGGACAACGTCCGCGCCTCCGCCGCCCGGCGCAGGGAATAGGTGACGCCGGTGATAACGCCCATCGTCCCTTCAGAGCCCATCAGGACATGGCGCAGGTCCGGCCCCGCGGCCGAGCGCGGTCCCTTGCCGAGGTTGACCAGCGTGCCGTCCGGCAGCACCGCCTCGACCGAATGGACGATGTCCTCGATGTTGCCGTAGGCGGTCGAGAACTGGCCCGAGGCGCGGGTGGCGATCCACCCCCCCACGCTGCTGACCCCGACCGACTGCGGCCAGTGGCCAATGGTCAGCCCGTTGGCGGCGACCTCGTTCTCGGCCTCCAGCCCGTTCTTGCCGGCGTCGAAGCTGCCGAGCAGGTTCACCGGGTCGATCGCCCGCGTCGCGTTCATCGCGCTCATGTCGAGCAGAATAGCGTCCGGGCTCGTCACCACGCCCCCGCAGACCCCGCTGCCAAGGCCGAACGGGATCACCGCCGTTTTCGTCTCGTTGGCGACCTTCAGCAGCGCCTGCACATCGGCGACGCTCTTCGGCTGCACGACGCAGGCGGGGGAGGGCGCCGGATCGCCGGCATGGTCGCGAACGTGGCTCGCCACCCAGTAGTCGTGACGGCGCGACTGAAGCACCTCCGGGTCGGTGATGACCCGGTCGCCTAGCGCGCCACGCAACGCTGAAATCACACCGCCCATCTATCCCCCTTCACCCGCTCATCCCGACGAAAGTCGGGACCCAGGCCTTTTACTGCACCGCTCGTCGGTCAAAGACCTGGGCCCCGGCTTTCGCCGGGGTGAGCGGAAGATTGGAAAGCCATACTCACTTCGTGGATCGCCCGGCACGCGGCGATCTGTTGCAGCCGTTCGTCGTCGGACCAGCCAAGCAGCTCGCCCATGGCCTTCGCGGCCGGTTCCAGCGCGCCGATCCCGGCGTCCGCGTCGAACCAGGCGCGGGCGCTGCGGCGTACCCAGTAGTCCTCCAGCGTCAGCGCGCCTTCGAACAGCACCGCGCGGCGGGCCTCGACCTCGGGGCCGCCGACCGCCTCGGGCGCTTCCGAACCGTAAACCTGCGCCAGCCGCTCGGCTTCGTGGTCGGCCAGACCGCTCGATTTCAGGCCCGCGATGACCGCCGGCACGTCCACGTCGCCGCCCACCAGCGGGGCCGTCGCCGTTAGCGACTTGGCCGGCTTCTGGCCCAGCATCTTCTGGACCTTGTCGACGACGTCCTGCGCCATCTGGCGGTAGGCGGTCAGCTTGCCGCCGGCGATGGAGAGCACGCCGTGCGGGCCGGTCCAGATCTCGTCCTTGCGAGAGATGTCGGACGGGCTCTTGCCCTCTTCGGCCACCAGCGGCCGCAACCCTGACC
>CAMLRH010000347.1 GCA_946482375.1 uncultured Caulobacteraceae bacterium
GCTACGCCAGGGCCTATCTCAAGATCGACGGCGACTGGCGCGACCATCGCCTGTTTGGCCTGCTCTCGCCCGAACTCCGATTCAAATCCGCTCATCCCCGCGAAGGCGGGGACCCAAGCTGACTCTATGCCGCCCCTGAAGCCGCTTGGATCCCCGCCTTCGCGGGGATGAGCGGTGTGGGTCAAAGACCAGTGAGTATCTGTTCAAGCCGGGCCATGTCGGCCGGCGGCTCGGTTTCAAAGCGCAGCGCCTCGCCCGTGACCGGGTGCCTGAACCCCAGCACCGCCGCATGCAGCGCCTGCCGTTCCAGCCCCGACGCCGCGATCGCCTCGCGCACGACCGGCGCCGGCGGGCCGGAGCCGTAGACCGGATCGCCGAGGCAGGGCGCGCCCTTGGACGCCAGATGCACGCGGATCTGGTGCGTGCGCCCGGTCTGCAGACGGCAGGCGACGCGGGCGGCGAGCGGCTTTTCCTGCGGGCCGAAGGTCTTCTCGACGGCATAGTGGGTGATCGCCTCTCGCCCACCGGACTTCAGCACCGCCATCTTCTTGCGGTCGAAGCCGGAGCGGCCGATCAGGGTCTGAATCGTCCCCTTGCGCGGATACGGCGCGCCGCGGGTCAGCGCGATGTAGACTCGCTCGATGTCGTGCGCGGCGAACAGCGCCGACAGCCCCTGGTGCGCCGCGTCGGTCTTGGCCGCGACCATGACGCCGGAGGTTTCCTTGTCGAGCCGGTGCACAATCCCCGGCCGCGCCACCCCGCCGATGCCTGACAGGCTGTCGCCACAGTGGTGGAGGAGGGCGTTGACCAGCGTGCCGCTCGGAACGCCCGGCCCGGGATGCACGGCCATGCCCGCCGGCTTGTTCAGCACGATCAGGTGCGCGTCCTCGAACAGCACCTGCAGCGGGATGGCCTCCGGCTCCGGCTCGGCCGGTTCGGGGGCGGGAACGAGGATGGTGTAGAGGCCAGGCGCCGCCTTGGCCGAGGCGTCGGTCAGCGGCTTTTCGGCCAGCGACACCTGGCCCCCGGCCATCAGCGCCTGGATGCGGGCGCGGGAGAGGTCGCCGACCTTGGCGGCCAGCGTCTTGTCCAGCCGCTCTCCGGCCTCGTCGGGGCCGATCTCGACGACGCGCACGCCGGCGACGAACGGCTCGAAATCGTCGTCGGCGTCAGTGTCGCTCATGCCCAGACCCTAGCGGGAGTGGGTCATCTGCACACTTTCCTTTCCCGTTGGAAGCGCGACTATGGTTGCAAATAGAACGAGGTCGGAGGGGACCATGCTCAAGCTGGACAGAAGACAGGCATTGGGCCTGCTGGGTGTCGGCGCCGTGGCGACGCGAGCCGAGGCCGCGCCGAAAGCCGGGTTCAGCCACGGCGTCGCCTCGGGCGACCCACTGCACAATTCCGTGGTGATCTGGACGCGGCTGACCCCCGCGGACCCGTCCGAAACCCGCGTCAGCGCCGACTACTACGTCGCCCGCGCCGACCGGCCGGGGAAGAAGGTCAAGCAGGGGCGCCACTTCACCAGCGCCGGCCGCGACTACACCGTCAAGATCGACGTTACCGGCCTCGAGCCCGGCCGCGAGTACATCTACTGGTTCGAGGCGGGCGGCGTGAAATCGCCGGTCGGCCGCACGAAGACGCTGCCGAAGGGGCCCACGGATGACGTGGTGCTGGCGGCGGCGTCCTGCGCGCTGTGGCCGGGCGGTTTCTTCAACGCCTATGAGGCGATTTCGAAGCTCGACCGCGTCGACGCCGTCGTCCATCTCGGAGACTACATCTACGAGTTCGGGCCCGATGGCTTCGGCGGCGATATCGGCGCCAAGATCGGGCGTAACGTCGATCCGCCGCACGAAATCCTGACCCTCGCCGACTATCGCCGTCGCCACGCGCAGGTGAAGTCGGACCCCAAGCTGCAGGCGGCGCACGCCCGCGCGCCCTGGATCGTCGTCTGGGACGACCACGAGACGGCCAACGACAGCTGGGTGGGTGGGGCCGAGAACCACACGCCCGCAACGGAAGGCGGCTGGACGGAGCGCAAGGCCAATGCGCTGCGCGCCTGGTACGAGTGGATGCCGATCCGCGATCCGGCGCCGGGGCAGGCGTTCGAGGCCATCAACCGCAGCTTCCATTTCGGCGACCTCGCCAGCCTGATCATGGTCGAGACGCGGCTGACGGCGCGCTCGCACCAGATCGACTACGCGACCGATCTCGTCGTCGACGGCAAGCCCGACCCTGATGGCTTCGGCGCCAAGATGATGGACCCGGCGCGCACCATGATGGGCGAGCGGCAGGAGGCGTGGCTGGCCGAAGAACTGGCCGCCTCGGTCCGCACCGACAAGCGCTGGCAGGTGCTGGGCAACCAGGTGGTGATGGCGAGGGTACCGATGCCGGACGTCCGCTCCCGGATGACCGAGGAAGCCTATGCGACGCTGCTGGCCGCCCAGCCGCCCTTCATCCAGCAGCAGGTCGTGCAGGCGCAGGGCGTGGCGGCGCTCGGCCTGCCCTTCAACCTGGACGCCTGGGACGGCTATCCGCCCGCCCGCGAGCGGGTCTACGCCGCGATGAAGGCGGCCAAGGCGACGCCGATCGTGCTGTCGGGCGACAGCCACGCCTTCTGGGCCAACAACCTGCACGACGCCGGCGGTCAGCTGGTGGCGGCGGAGTTCGGGACGACGGGTATTAGCAGCCCCGGCGTCGGCGCCATCCTTGCCGGCGCGCCCCTCGATCAGGGCCTGATGGAGAAGGCCAATGAAGTGGTGTTCACCGACCAGGCCGCCAACG
>CAMLRH010000348.1 GCA_946482375.1 uncultured Caulobacteraceae bacterium
GATGGTCGGCGCGCCCGCGGCGGCGGCCAGGTGCATCAGACCGCTGTCGTTGCCGATGAAGAGCCGCGCGTGCTTGAGACAGGCGTAGACGGTGAGCAGGTCGATCCGGCCGGTGAGGTCGATGCAGCGGTCGCCGGGCACAGCCTTGCGGACTTCTTCGATGTGGGCGCGGTCGTCGGGGCCGCCGAACAGGGCGAGTCGGCCGCCGCTCATCGGCCCTTGCGGACCCAGCAGCTCCATCGCCGTGCGGGCGAAGCGCTCGACGGGCCAGGCCTTGCCGACCCAGTTGGCGGCCGGGCCCATGGCCAGGACCGGACCCTTGCCGGCCATCAGGGCGCGGGCTTCTTCCTCGCGATCCTCGCTGGTGAAAAGGTAGGGCGCGGGCGGTTCGTCCTCGACCTTGAGGACCTGGGCGGCCTCGATGACCTTGTGCACCGGCTCGCCGGCGCCGCGTTTCACGGCTCGGCGCTGGGTGGTCAGGAAGCGGGCGATGGCCGAGCCGCGCAGATCGACGACGAGGCCCCACTTGGTCTTCCGCACCTCACGCCAGAGCGCGAACCAGTGGCCGCCGCTCTTTTGCTTCTCCATCACGATGATGCGGTCGAGGTTCGGGACATCGGCGAACAGGGGCGCGGCGACGGGGCCGGCGGCGATGGTGAAGCGGGCGTGGGGAATCTCGTCGGCCAGCCGCTTGAGCAGCCCCGACGACAGCACCGCGTCGCCGATCCTCGTCGCCGTGATGAACAGAATCGGGAAGGGCCGCGTCGCCATCGACGCCCTGTATAGGCCGCACAGGTCTGGCGCTCCAGCACGAGGCGCCCCTAGATGAAGGGGATGGACCTCCACGTCGCCCTGACCAGCCGCGCCCTCATCGCCGTCACCGGCGAGGACTGGCGCGCGTTCCTGCAGGGCCAGCTGACCCAGGACATCGACACGCTGGCGGTCGGCGAGTGCCGGTTCGGGGCGCTGCTGACGCCGCAGGGGCGGCTGCTGTTCGACATGTTCATCGTCGGCCGCGAGGACGGCTGCTGGCTGGATGTCGAGGCGTCGCTGCGGGACGCGCTGATCCAGCGGCTGACCATGTATCGGCTGCGGGCGAAGGTGACGTTCGCGGCCGACGACCGGCCGATCGCGGCGGCGAGGCCGGAGCCGGCGCCGAAGGGCGAGGGCGTCTGGGTGCGCGATCCCCGCCTGCCGGAAATGGGCTGGCGCGGTTACGGCGTCGCGGGCTTCGGCGAGGAGGCCGCCTACGACGTCCACCGCTTGCGTCTTGGCGTGCCTGGGCCGGCCGACTGGGGGTCGGATCGCACCTATCCGATCGAGGCCAACTTCGACCTCCTGAACGGCATCGACTTCAGGAAGGGCTGCTTCGTCGGGCAGGAGACGACCTCGCGCATGAAGCGGCGGGGCGCTGTAAAGAACCGCATGCTGCCGATCAGTTTTTCCGGGGCGGTCCCGCCCTTCGGGGCCGAGGTGCTGAACGGCGAGCGGCGGGCGGGCGAGGTGCTGTCGGGCCGCGATCATCACGGCATCGCATTGCTGCGTCTCGACCGTCTCGACGGCGAGCTGACCGCCGACGGTCGCAAGATTTCCGTGGAGCGGCCCGCCTACGCGCTAAGCTGACGGCCATGAGCGAAGTGAGTCGCTGCACATGGCGGGGGATGAACGGCGATCCGTTCTACGAGGCCTACCACGACGATGAGTGGGGCGTGCCGGAGTACGACTCGCGGGCGCTTTGGGAAAAGCTGGTGCTGGACGGGTTCCAGGCGGGGCTGGCCTGGATCACCATCCTGAGGAAGCGCGAGGCGTTTCGCGCCGCGTTCGCCGGCTTCGATCCCGAGAAGGTCGCCCGCTTTGGCGAGAAGGACCGCGCACGGCTGATGGCCGACGCCGGCATCATCCGCTCCAACGCCAAGATCGACGCGGCCATTTCCGGCGCGCGGGTCTATCTCGACATGCGCGAGCGGGGTGAGGACTTCAGCGATTTCCTCTGGGGCATCGTCGGCGATCCGATCCAGAACCGCTGGACGGAGCCCTCGCAGGTGCCTGCCGAAACGCCGCTGGCGGCCGAGATGGCCAAGGCGCTGAAGGCAAAAGGCTTCAAGTTCTGCGGGCCGGTGATCGTCTACGCCTTCATGCAGGCGACCGGGATGGTCAACGATCACGTCGTGACCTGCTTCCGCCACGAGGAATGCCGTCGTATGGCGAAGGGGTGATGCGTAGCGGCCCCGACATGATGCTGGAAAAGGCCTGCCCGGCGCCGGTCTGCGGCGTCGACGAGGCGGGGCGCGGGCCCTGGGCGGGTCCGGTCTGCGCCGGCGCCGTCATCCTCAAGCCGCGCGCGCGCCTGCCGAAAGGCCTGAACGATTCGAAGAAGCTGAGCGCCAGGGTGCGCGAAGAGCTGGAGCTGGAGATCAAGGCCAAGGCGCTGGCCTGGGGCGTCGGCTTCGCTTCCGTCGAGGAGATCGCCCAGCTCAACATTCTCCACGCGACCGGGCTGGCCATGTGCCGGGCCATCGAGGCCATGGCGGTGCAGCCGGTCTATGCGCTGGTCGACGGCAACTACCGCTTCCCGCTGCCCTGCGAGGTCAAAACGGTGGTGAAGGGTGATTCGATTTCATCCTCGATCGCGGCGGCCTCGATCCTGGCCAAGGTGGCCCGCGACCGGCTGATGAAGGAGATGGACGGGCTCTATCCCGGCTACGGCTTCGCCTCGCACAAGGGCTACCGGGCGCAGATCCACGCCGACGCGCTGCTGGAACGCGGGCC
>CAMLRH010000349.1 GCA_946482375.1 uncultured Caulobacteraceae bacterium
GCCGAGGCCAAGATCGTCACCCCCGGCCAGATGGCCGCCCGCGTCGCCGGATGGCGCGAGCAGGGGCTGAAGGTCGGCTTCACCAACGGCTGCTTCGACATCCTGCACAAGGGCCACGTCGCTTACCTGGCGCAGGCCCGCGCCTGGTGCGACCGGCTGATCGTTGGCCTGAACAGCGACCGTTCGGTCCGCGAACTGAAGGGCGAGGGGCGGCCGGTCAACGACCTGGAGTCCCGCGCCCTGGTGCTGGCGGGGATGGCCCACGTCGATCTGGTCGCGCCCTTCGACGAAGAGACGCCCATCGCGCTGATCGAGGCGGCGCGGCCCGACGTGATCATCAAGGGCGCTGACTACACGGAAGAGCAGGTTGTCGGCGGCGACCTGGTGAAGAGTTGGGGGGGAGAAGTTAGGCTCGCGCCCATCGTCGAAGGTTATTCGACCACGGCGGCCATCGCACGCATGACGGAGAAGGCATGAACCGGCGCATCGTTTTCGTAACCGGCGGCGCCGGCTTCATCGGCTCCAACATCGTCGCCAGGCTGGCCGAGGATCCGACGCTGGACGTGGTCGTGTGCGACCGGCTGCACGATGTCGAGTGCGGCAAGTGGCGCAACGTCTCCAAGCACCTGATCGGCGACTTCGTTCATCCCGACAACATGATGGATTGGTTGGAGAAACGCTGGCGCGACGTGGAAGTCGTGATCCACATGGGCGCGGTGTCTTCGACGACGGAGCCGGACGCCGACAAGATCATCCACACCAACTTCGGCCTGTCGCGCGACCTCTATCGCTGGTGCACGGACCGGCAACGGAGGTTCATCTACGCCTCCTCGGCGGCGACCTACGGTGACGGTTCGCAGGGCTTCAAGGACGACGACAGCTTCGATGCGCTCCGCGCGCTGCGGCCGCTCAACACCTACGGCTGGTCGAAGGCGCTGTTCGACGTCTTCGCGGCCCGGCAGGCGAGGCGAGATTACAAGCCACCTCAATGGGTTGGGCTGAAGTTCTTCAACGTCTACGGCCCCAACGAAGAGCACAAGCAGTCGATGAAATCGGTGGCCGCGCAAATCTGGCCGAAGGTCCGCGAGGGCAAGACCGTCCAGCTCTTCAAGTCCTACAACCCGGACTATCCCGACGGCGGCCAGAAGCGGGACTTCGTTTACGTCCGTGACGCCGCCGACGTGGTCGCGTGGCTGGTGCAAAACGACCAGTGCAACGGCGTCTATAATCTGGGTTCCGGGCAGGCCAGAACGTTCAAGGAGGTGGCCGAAACCATGTTCCGCGCCGCCGGCCGCGAGCCCGACATCGAGTACACGGACATGCCGCCCTCGATCCGCGACAAGTACCAGTACTTCACTGAGGCCGACCTCACCCGCCTGCGCGAAGCCGGCTACACTGCGCCGATGACGGCGCTGGAAGACGGCCTGACGGATTACGTGCAGAGCTACCTGAGCCAGGCCGATCCGTATCGGTAATCTCCCTCCCCTTCATGGGGAGGGAAGATGAGGCGCCAGCCTCATCGGGTGGGGGAGTGTCGGTACAGCCCCACCCGTCTCGCTTCGCGAGCCACCCTCCCCATGAAGGGGAGGGAGATGACCCAGCGTCACGCTTGCCGCGCAGGTAAGCTCGGTTCAAACTAGCGTTTAAACGACAACCGGAGAGACGACACGTGGTCGGGATCACCGCCTGGGGCGCCTATGCGCCACGCCTGCGTTTGAGCCGCAAAGCCGCCGCCAGCGCCAACGCCTGGGTCGCGCCGAACCTGATGGGCAAGGCCAAGGGCGAACGCGCCATGGCCAACTGGGACGAAGACGCCCTGACCATGGCCGTCGAGGCGGCCCGGGACGCGCTGGGCTCCGGCGACGACCGCAGTTGGATCGACGGCCTCTATTTCGCCTCCACGACCGGGCCGTTCGTCGACCGCCTGAACGCGGGCATCGTCTCGGCGGCGCTGACGCTCGAGAAGTCCATCAGCGCAGCCGACATCACCGGCTCGCAGCGTTGCGGCCTGACGGCGCTGTCGCAGGCGCTGACCGCGGTGAAGGGCGGCGCGTCGAAGAACGTGCTGGTGGCTGCCGGTGAGCACCGCAAGGCGCGGGCGGCATCGACGCAGGAGCTCGACAACGGCGACGGCGCCGCGGCCTTCGTGATCTCTAGCGACGCGGGCGTGGCGGAGTTCCTTGGCCACGGCGTCGTCACCGACGACTTCGTGGACCACTTCCGAGGCGCGGGCGAAGAGTTCGACTACGCCTGGGAAGAGCGCTGGATCCGCGACGAAGGCATCGTCAAGCTGGTCCCGCCGGCCATCCAGCAGGCGCTGGCGCAGGCCGGCATCGGCGGCGAGCAGGTCGCCCACTTCTGCTTCCCGTCGACCTTCTCCGGCATGGCCGCGAGCCTCGCCAAGAAATGCGGCATCGCCCCCGAAGCGGTGCGCGACAACCTCGCGGGTGTCATGGGCGAGGCGGGTTCGGCCCATGGCCTCGTCATGCTGGCGCATGCGCTGGAGGAGGCGAAGGCGGGGGACATCATCCTGGTCGCCCAGTTCGGCGCCGGGGCCGAGGCGCTGGTCTTCCGCGCCACCAACTATGCGCAGACGCGTCGCCCGCAACGCGGCGTCACCGGCTCACTGGCCGACCGCAAGGAAGAGACCAACTACCTGAAGTTCCTGTTCTTCAACGGCCTCGTCGAGTGGGACAAAGGCATGCGCGCGGAGAAGGACAACAAGACCGCGCTGACCACCCTCTACCGCAACGAGGACATGATC
>CAMLRH010000350.1 GCA_946482375.1 uncultured Caulobacteraceae bacterium
GCCACCCCGCGGGTGGCGCTGCCGCCGCCGACGGGATGGGTGATTTTAATCCCGCCTAATACTAAAAATAAATTGGCTCCCGGGGCTGGCGGCGGCGGGCGTTGCAAGCGGCGGCCGCCTCGTGTATCTAGCCGCACCCTTTAATTCCGACCGTCGCCGCGCCGGATTACGCGCGGCCGTTTCGTTTTGAGAGCAAGGCCATGGCCGATATCGTCCTGAACGTCGAAGTCCGCGACCGCACCGGAACCGGCGGCGCCCGCGAGGCCCGCCGCCAGGGCCAGGTGCCCGGCGTCCTCTACGGTGGCGAGAAGGGCCCCGTGCCGATCGCCGTGCGCCAGAACGAGTTCCGCAAGGCGCTCTACACCGGCAAGCTGCTGGGTCATCTGGTGACCCTCAAGCACGGCGGCGAGAAGCAGCAGGTCATCGCCAAGGACGTGCAGTTCCACCCGGTCACCGACGAGCCGCTGCATTTCGACCTCTACCGGGTCGAAAAGAACCAGACGATCCACATCAGCGTGCCGGTCCACTTCCGCAACGAAGACGACTGCCCGGCCCTGCGTCAGGGCGGTTCGCTCGAGATCGTCGCTCACACGCTCGAGCTGGTCGTCCGCGCCGACAAGATTCCCGAGGAGCTGGTTGTCGACCTGACCGGCCGCGAGCTCGGCGACACCATCCGCATCAGCGACGTGGCTATCCCTGATAGCGCGCAACCCGCCGCCGCGCCGGAAACCGTTGTCGCCACGCTGAAGGTCTCCTCCGCCGCCCTGGCCGAGGAAGCCGACGCAGCCGCCGACGCGGAAGCCGCCGCGACCGCGGCCGAAGAAGCCGCCGAAGCTCCGGCCGCCGAAGAGGCCGCCGGCGACGAAGGCGCTTCGGAAGAGTAGGCTTCCGCCCGTCTTCGGGGGGCGACATGCTGATCCTCGCCGGCCTCGGCAACCCGGGGCCGAAATACGAGAAGAACCGCCACAACATCGGCTTCCTGGCCGCGGACGTCATCGCGCGCCGGTGGAACTTCTCGCCCTGGCGCCAGCGCTTTCAGGGTCATGCCGCCGAGGGTGTGATCGAGACGGCCGACGGCCCGGTCCGCGCGCTGCTGCTGAAGCCCCAGACCTTTTACAACGAGAGCGGTCGCGCCGTGGGCGAGGCCATGCGCTTCTTCAAGCGTGAGCCGCAGGACGTCATCGTCTTCTATGACGAGATCGACCTGGCTCCCGGCCGCTTCCGCATGAAGACGGGCGGCGGCGCGGCCGGCAACAACGGCGTCCGCTCCATCACCTCACAGATTGGCGAAGGCTTCCGTCGCGCCCGCCTCGGCACCGGCCACCCCGGCGACAAGGAACTGGTCCACGGCCACGTCCTGTCGGACTTCCACAAGGCCGACCTCGTCTGGGTCGTCCCCTTGCTCGACGCCGTCGCCGACGCCCTGCCGTTCGCGGCAGTGGGGGACGACGACCGCTACCAGGCCGAGGTCATGCGCCTCGCCCCCGCCCCGAAGGCCGACCCGCGCAAGCTGGCGCGGGGCGAGGAGTAGCGGCCGTCAGCTCGCGATTGACGCGAGCTTAAGACGGGTTGAGCTTTAACGGCGCCGGGTGCGCTAGGGGGCTTGCCGTGATCCCGCTGTTTGGACTGTCGATCGCCGTGTCCGTCCTGCTCGCCATGCACGTCGTGCGAACGGGGCAGGAGCGGTACTGGCTGTGGATCGTGCTGGCGTTCCAGCCGCTGGGCGGAGTGGTCTATTTCCTGTCCGTCGTGCTGCCGGACATGCTGAGCGGCTCGGCCGGGCGCGAGCTGACGGCCGCCGCGCAAAAGGCGCTCGATCCCGAGCGGGAATACCGGCGGGCGAAGGAACGCTGCGATGACAGCCCGACCGTCGCCAACCGCACCCGGCTGGCCGCCGCCGCCGCCGGGCTTGGCCGCCTTGCCGAGGCCGAGACCCTGTACCGCGAAGCCGCCGAGGGCATCCACGCTGACGACCCCGCCCTGCTGCTGGGCCGGGCCAAGGTGCTGCTGGGGCTGAAGCGGCCGGCCGAGGCCCTGGAGCTGCTGAACGCCCTGGGCGAACAGGGCGAGATCGGCCGCACGCCGTCGGCCGCTCTGGCCATGGGCCGCGCCTACCATGCGCTCGGCCGCATCTCCGAAGCCGACACCGCCTACCAGTGGGCGGCCGCCCGGCTGCCGGGGCTGGAGGGACTCGCTCGCTACGCCGTCTTCCTCGCCGAAACCGGCCGGCGCGCCGAGGCCGAGGAGGCCTTCGCCGAGATCGAGAAGCGCGCCGCCAAGACCCGCGCCCACTTCCGCAAGGAGGCCCGGGTGTGGCGCGACATGGTGGCCGAGGCGCTACAAGGCGCCTGACCCTTCCGTCGCCGCGCATGGGGTGCTAGGTCGCGGCGACCCTCGAAGACCGGAATCCCATGGCCCTTAAAGTCGCGATCGTCGGCCTGCCCAACGTTGGCAAGTCGACCCTGTTCAACGCCCTTACGCAGACCGCCGCCGCCCAGGCCGCCAACTATCCCTTCTGCACCATCGAGCCGAACGTCGGCGACGTGGCGGTGCCGGAGCCGCGTCTCGACGCGCTGGCGAAGATCGCGGGGTCCAAGGAGATCATCCCGGCGCGGATCAACTTCGTCGACGTCGCCGGCCTGGTGCGCGGCGCGTCGAAGGGCGAGGGCCTGGGCAACCAGTTCCTCGCCAACATCCGCGAGGTCGACGCCATCGT
>CAMLRH010000351.1 GCA_946482375.1 uncultured Caulobacteraceae bacterium
GTGTCGTCCGAGTTGAGGAAGGCGTCGGTGATCGGCGTGTCGTCGAAGATGTTCTTCGCGTAGAGCTCGATCTTCAGCTCGTCGTCGGGCCGTTCGAACCACACCGACAGGTTGCCGTTCCACCAGCCGCGCAGCTTGTCGTAGGGCTCGGTATTATAGACGCGGTGGAACGACTGGCTCTGCCAGTAGAGGTCGCCGCGCACCGTCGCCCGCCAGCCGTCGAAGATGTCCATGCCGTACTGGACGCCCACGTTGGCGGTCCAGTGCGGGGCGTTGGGGAGTTCGTTGCCGGAAAGGTCCGCCAGCAGGCCCGCGCCTCCATTGAGCTCGGGATAGTTGTCGGGATCGTAGTCCTCCTCGAGCACCGTGTCGTAGAGCGGCTGGCCAAGGAAGCCCAGCAGACCGCCGACGCCGCCGCACATCTCCCAGGAGCTGGCGAGGTTGGCGTTGTTCTCGATCCACCACTCGGCGACGTGAAGCGGGATGACGCAGTTCGATGGCAGCTGCGACCAGGGTTTGACCAGCTGGTAGTTCGGGTTGCTTTGCGTGCGGTCCATGATGTCGATGGACGTCTCGCCATCGGCGATCTTGCTGTCGAGATAGCCCATGTTGGCGATGATCTGCAGGTTACGCGAAGGCGAGAACATCGTCTCGAACTCGAGGCCCCAGACGGTGGCGTCGAAGTTCTCGTTCACGGCCGTGCGGTCGCGGATCTGGGAGACCTGATAGTCCTTGTAATCATAGAAGAAAGCGGTGGCGTTGAACTGCAGGGCGCCGCCGAGCAGGGTGTTCTTCGCGCCGATTTCGAAGGCGTCGACGAACTCAGGCTCGAAGGTTTCGCTGTATTCCACCGCCGTCAGTTCGAGGACGGGGAGGATGCCCGGCAGCCCTTCGATGAACGCCAGCTCCTGTTCCGTCAGGATGCCGTTGTCGATGAAGGTCTGGAGGTCGTCCTCATCGGCGAAGCCGGGCGATGGCGGGTTGGCGCCGCCGCCCTTGTAGCCGTGCGAGTAGGAGCCGTAGATCATCGTCTTGTCGGTGAACGAAAGCTCCGGCTGCCAGTCGAGCACCAGGCGCCCCGTCCACTCGCCCCAGCTGAGGTCGATGTCCGGCTCCTCCGGATAGCCGCGCGCGACCGTGCCGCCGCCGATGATGCTGGGCGCGAGCAGAACCTGCGTCGGCACCGGGGTGAAGACCTTGCGGTCGTCCGTGTAGCGCAGGCCGGCCGTCAGCTTCAGCGCTTCGTTCAGGTTCCAATAGACCTCGCCGAACACCGCCTTCGACTCGAGCCGGTAGGGGTTTTTCGAGCGATAATAGTTGTGGCCGTCGCCTTCGAAGTTCTCGCCGACGTTGATCGGTTGAGGGTCGATATACGGACAGACCGAATTCTTGTCCTCGAGCGGAACCGCCACGGGCGGTCCGAAGACGTCGTAGACCCAGCTCGACGCGAAGCACATGCCGTTGAGGGAGGCGTCGGCCTGGAAGTTGAAGGGCCCGATCATGGCCATCGCGGTGATCAGGTTGAACATGATGTAGTAGTCCACCAGGACGTCGAACTCAGTGTAGTTCGCGCCAAGGCTGAAGTTCACCGGTCCGTCGAAGGCCGACTGCAGCCTGAATTCCTGCGAGAACTGGGTCGCGGCGGCCTGAGAGATGTCGAACCCGGCTATACGATCGGTGCAGCCGATCTGCGGATCGCAGAATTGACCGCCCGGCGCGAGCTCACGCCAGTCGCCGTAGAGCCAGTGCGGCTCAAGTTGCGAGGTGTCGGTGAACACCGGCACGGTGTTGAAACGATTGTAATCCTGGAAGGAATAGACTTCGTCCTCGACGTAGGCCGTCTGCGACGAAAGGGTCAGGCTGTCGGTGATGTCGAAATCGACGTTGAGTTCGAACAGGTCCGCGCGCGCGCGGTAGTGCGGATCGCGCACGGACGAGATTTCCCGAAGATTCCGCGACTGCATCATCCCGCCGTACGGATCGGCGTCGCCGATGACGGTCACGCCATCGATCCCGTCCTCGCCCACGCCGACGGCGGTGTAGGCGTTGCGCAGCGCCAGCAGGCCGAGCACGAAGTTGTAGGAAAGGCCGTTGGGCGTGCCGAAGGCGGCGTCCTCATAGAGGCTCCCGGCCTTGCAGCCCTGGCCGAAAAGGGCCCGGCGCACGTGGCCGGGGACCAGGCTGGATGCGCCCTCCGTCGGATCGGCATCGCCCACCAGCACAGGTCCGTCGTCGCGGTGGCAGAGCTGCTTACCAGTGCGCAAGCGGTCGTCGCTTTCCTCGAAGCGCTCCCGGATGAGATTGCCGCGGAGGCGCTCGCTCGGCTCGAAGCCGAGGGTCAGACGCGCCGACCACAGGTCGCGGCCGTTCACCGGGTTGTCGGTGATGAGGTTGAAGTCGTACCCGTCACGGCTGGTGAGCGCGCCAGCTAGGCGGATGGCGAGCTTGTCCTCCACCAGCGGCACATTGACCATCGCCGAGATACGCTTGGCGTTGTAGTTGCCGACCTCGCCCTTGATGAAGCCGTCGAAGTCATTGAGGTCCGGCTTGGCCGAGATCACGTTGATGACCCCGCTCGTGGCGTTGCGGCCGTAGAGCGTGCCCTGCGGGCCGCGCAGCACTTCGACTCGCTCGATGTCGAAGTATTCCTGCTCGAACAGGCGGTTCTGGATGATGCCGGTGTTGTTGAAGCTGACCGA
>CAMLRH010000352.1 GCA_946482375.1 uncultured Caulobacteraceae bacterium
GCCACCTCGGCCGCCAAGGACGCCTATGAGCGGCCTCGTCCCGCCGTCGGCAACGACCGGCCGATCTGCATTCCTCGCGACCGCGACATGATGGAGAACAGCTCCTGGCCGTCGGGACACGCCATGCTGGGCTGGACCTATGCTCTGCTGCTGGTCGAGATGGTCCCCGAACAGGCCGACGCCATCCTGCTGCGCGGGCGCGAGTTCGGCGACAGCCGGGCGGTCTGCGGCGTGCATTTCCAGAGCGATGTCGAAGCGGGCCGCACGGTCGCCGCCGCGCTGGTGGCGAAGCTGCACTCCGAGCCGCAATTCCTGGAAGACATGGCCGCCGCCAAGGCCGAACTCGCCACGGCGCAGCGGGTGCAGTGCCGGGCTACCCCAGCCGGCTGATCACATAGACGACGTGGCGCTCCAGCCGGTGACCCTTGGGCAGACGCGGGTGGTCGAAGTCGAGCTCGCTCGCGCGCGCCATGCCGATCCGCTGCATGACCGCCTGTGACCTCAGGTTCTCGGTCGCGGTGAAGCTGACGATGCGAGACAGGCCCAGTTCGTTGAAGCCGAAGTCGAGCGAGGCGCGGGCGGCTTCCGAGGCGTAGCCGTGGCCCCAGGCGAATTGGGCAAGCCGCCAGCCGACCTCGACCTCGTCGGCGAGCGGGTTGGGCTGTATGGGCCGGGCCAACCCCGTGAACCCGAGGAAGGCGCCGTCCAGCTTGCGCGCCACGGCCCACAGGCCCCAGCCGTGGTCGTCGATATGCAGGCGGTTGCGGTCCGCCAGCGCGTCGCTCTCCTCGCGGCTCAGGGTCGCCGGGAAGTGACGCATGACCTCAGGGTCAGCGTTCAGCGCCGCGAAGGGTTCGTCGTCGGCGTCGCGCCAGCCGCGCAGGATCAGGCGCGGCGTCTCGATCACGCCGGCCGGCCGCTGGTCAGCGCGCCGTAGAGGTCGACCCGCCGGTCGCGGAAGAAGCCCCAGGCGGCGCGGTGGGCGTCGAGGAAATCGAGGTCGAAGGAGGCGGTGATGACGCCTTCGTCGTCACGGCCGAGCTCGGCGACGAGGTCGCCGCGATGGTCGGCGATGAAGCTCGAGCCGTAGAAGCGCTGGCCGCCGCCGGGATAGTCCGCCCACGGCTCGAAGCCGGTGCGGTTGGCGCCGACCACCGGGATGACGTTGGAGACGGCGTGGCCCTGCATGGCGCGCCGCCACGGCAAGGCGGTGTCGAGGCTTGGATCGTGCGGTTCGGAGCCGATGGCGGTCGGATAGAGGAGCGCCTCGGCGCCCATCAGCGTCATGGCCCGCGCCGCTTCCGGGTACCACTGGTCCCAGCAGATGCCGACGCCGAGGCGGGCGAACCTGGTGTCCCAGACGCGGAAGCCCGTGTCGCCGGGGCGGAAGTAGTACTTCTCCTGGTAGCCCGGCCCGTCGGGGATATGGCTCTTGCGATAGACGCCAAGCAGCGAACCGTCGGCATCGGCCATGACCAGGCTGTTGAAGTAGTGCGGCCCCTCGCGCTCGAAGATCGAGATCGGGATGACGACGCCAAGCTCGCCGGCCAGCGGGGCCAGCGCCTTCACGGCCGGATGCTCGCGCCAGGGGTAGGCGGTGGCGAACCAGCGCTCCTCCTGCGTGACGCAGAAGTACGGCCCCTGGAACAGCTCCGACGGCAGGATGACCTGCGCGCCCTTCCCCGCCGCCTCGCGGATGAAGTCGGCGGTCTTGGCGATATTGGCGTCCATGTCCGTCCCGTAGGAGGTCTGGATCGCCGCCAGGGTCACGTTCTTGGTCATGCCGGGACCTGCTGGGTGATGCAGTGGAACGAGCCGCCGCCGGTGAGGATAGCCTTGGACGGCAGGCCGATCACCTCCCGGTCGGGGAACATGTGCGCCAGCGCCTCGCAGGCCAACTCGCCCGCGCGGCCGTCGTCGTAGAGCGGCACGACCACGGCGCGGTTGGCGATCAGGAAGTTCATGTGCGAGGCCGGGATCGGCTGGCGGTCCTCGCCCTCGATCCAGCCGGGCGACGGCACGCGCATGACGGTCAGCCTGCGGCCGGCGGCGTCGGTCATTTCGGAGAGCAGGCGCGCGGTCTCGTCGTAGACGCGGGTGTTGGGGTCGCCCCGGCCCCAGCCGACCGGACAGGCGACGACGCCCGGCGCGACGAAGCGGGCGAGGTTGTCGACGTGGCCGTCGGTGTGGTCGTTGCGCAGGCCATCGCCCAGCCACAGCACTTTCTTCGCGCCCAGCGAGGCGGCGAGCGCGGCCTCGGCGGCCTCCTGCGTCCAGCCGGGGTTGCGGTTGGGGTTGAGCACGCACTGGCGGGTGGTGAGGATCGTGCCCTCCCCGTCGTGGTCAACCGCGCCGCCTTCGAGGATGAAGTCGTGCTTGGTCAGGCGTGCGTTCTCGGCGGCGCCGATCTGGTCGGCGACCTCGTCGTCGCCCTCCAGCTCGTACTTGCCGCCCCAGCCGTTGAAGCGGAAGGCGGCGGCCTCGCTCGGTGAGGTGAAGATCGGGCCGGTGTCGCGCAGCCAGATGTCGCCGAAGCGGCCGGGGACGAACTCGATACCCTCGACGCCGCCCAGCAGCCGTTGCGCGGCCGACATCGCCTCGTCGCCGCAGACCATCAGGCGCACGGTTTCGCCACCCGGCCCGGCAAGCGCGCGGGCGAGCGCCGCCACCTCAGCTTGAGCGGCCT
>CAMLRH010000353.1 GCA_946482375.1 uncultured Caulobacteraceae bacterium
CTCCCCCTCTGGGGGAGCTGTCGCGAAGCGACTGAGGGGGCAACGCAGTAAGCCCCCTTCGGCCCTTCGGGCCACTTCCCCCAGAGGGGGAAGACCTAAGCGTCAGCGCGCGACGCTGGCCCGGGCGCGTTCGAGGTTGCGTTGGCGCGGCGCGAGGGTCTCGCCCTGCTCCAGCACCTCCATGAGGGCGGCGCGGAGCGCGGTGATGCGCCTGGCGTCGGTCACTTTCTCACCCTCGGCGGTTTGCACATAGAAGGCGTCGACGGCGCGTTCGCCGTAACCGTCGATGTGGGCCGAGAGAATGTTGAGGTTGGCTTCGGCGAGCGTCCGGGCCAGCGCCTCCAGAAGGCCCGCCCGGTCGCGGCCGGAGGCTTCGACGACGGTAGAGTCAGCCGAGGCCTCGTTGTCCAGCATGACCGTCGGCGTGATCGAGAAAGCCGCCGTGCGGCCGAGGTCGCCGCCCTTGCGTGGCTCGTAGGCGCGGACCTCGCCCTTGCCGGCGGACTGGATGGCGTCGGCGAGGCGCCGCAACGACTTGGGGTTCTCGCAGCCGAACGGCTGGCCCATGACGTCCTGCACGTGGAAGACGTCGAGCGCCTGGCCCTGGCGGCTGGTGAAGACCCGCGCGCCGACGACGTTGCCGCCCAGCGAGGCGATGGCGAGCGCCAGGTCGGCGAACAGGCCGCGCCGGTCCCTCGCCGCCACGACGATCTCGGCGGCGTTGAGGTCGGCGCGGATGCGGGCCTCGGCGGCGGCTCCGCCCTCCAGCGCCGCGCGGCGGGCAAGCTCGGCGTGCGCCCTCAGCTCGTCCTGCCCGAAAGCCGTGAAATAGGCGTCCTCCATCGCCGCCGCCCAGCCTTCGGCCGCCGGGTCGTCGTAGATGAGGTCGATGCGCACGTTCTGGGCCAGCGTCTCCTGATGACGCCGTGCGGCCGCCGCTGGATCGGAGCCCCGGCCACCCCGGAAGATCGCTTCCGTCGCGGCGTAGAGCTCGCGCATCAGCTGGCCCTTCCAGTTGTTCCACACACCGGGGCCGACGGCGCGGATGTCGGCGACGGTCAGAACCAGCAGCAACCGCAGCCGCTCGGGGTTCTCGACGATACGCGCGAAGGCGGCGACGGTGGCCGGGTCGGTGACATCGCGCTTCTGGGCGTAGTCGCTCATCACCAGGTGGTGCTCGACCAGCCAGGCGACGAGTTCGGTCTTGTTGCGGTCGATGCCCAGCCGCTCGCAGGCCTGCCGCGCCGCCCGGGCTCCGGCCTTCTCCTGCCCGCCGACGCCGCCCTTGCCGGTGTCGTGCAGCAGCATAGCGAGGTAGAGCGCCTCGCGGTCGTCGATCAGCGGCATGATGGCGTTGGAGAGGGGGTGGTCTTCCTTGTACTGACCGTCGGCGATTTCGGCGATCACGCCGACGGCCCGCAGCGTGTGCTCGTCGACCGTGTACGAGTGGTACATGTTGAACTGCATCTGGGCGACGACCCGGCCGAACTCCGGAATGAAGCGGCCCAGAACCCCACTCTCGTTCATCAGGACCAGGATGCGCAGGGTGTGACGCCCGCGCGCCAGCACATCGAGAAAGGCCTTGGCCGCCTTCGGGTCGCGCCGGACCTTGGACGTTATCAGCGGCAACGAACGGGTGACGCAGGTGAAGGCGTCCGGGTGCAGGTCGAGGTTACGCTCGTCGGCGATGCGGAAGATGCGCAGCAGGTTGACCGGGTCGCGCTCGAAGACCTCGGCCCCTTCCACGTTCAGCCGCCCGCCGTCCTCGAAGAAGCCGCCTTCCAGCGGTTTGCGCCGGGTCCGGCCGCCCGGCAGGAAGCGCGACAGCCCCTTGGGCTCCTTCTTGACGTGGTCAGCCTCGAGCTGGGCGGAGAAGGCCCGCGTCAGCGCCCCGACCTCCTTGGCGATCAGGAAGTAGCGCCGCATGAAGCGCTCGACCGCCTGGGTGTCGCCGCGGTCGTGATAACCCATGCGCCGGGCGATCTCCGGCTGCAGGTCGAAGGTCAGCCGCTCTTCCGGCCGCCCGGTGACGAAGTGCAGGTGGGCGCGCACGGCGTGCAGGAAGTCGAAGGCGCGGATGAAGGTGCGCACCTCGCCGGGGTTGAAATACTCCAGCCGCATCACGTCGTCCGGCCGCTCCAGCGGGTGGAGGTACTGGGCGATCCAGAACAGGGTGTGGAGGTCGCGAAGGCCGCCCTTACCCTCCTTCACGTTCGGCTCGACCATGTAGCGGCTGGCGCCCGCGCGCTCAGTCCGCTCGTCGCGCTCCTTCAGCTTGGCGGCGACGAACTCGGCCCCGGTGCCCTTGACCACCTCCTCGCGGAAGCGCCGCTTCAGCTCCTCGGCCAGCGGTTCGTCGCCGGTTAGCTGACGCGCCTCGAGGATCGAGGTGCGGATGGTGAAGTCTTCGTGGCTGAGCTTGATGCACTCGTTCACGGTGCGCGAGGCGTGGCCGACCTTGAAGCCCAGATCCCACAGCGCGTAGAGCATGAACTCGATGACGCTCTCGGCGTGCGCCGTCTGCTTGTAGGGGCGCAGAAACAGCAGATCGAGGTCGGAGTAGGGCGACAGCACCCCCCGGCCGTAACCGCCCACCGCCAGCAGGCTTAAGCGCTCGCCTTCGGTCGGGTTGCGGGCCCGGAAGACGTGGACGGTGGTGAAGTCGTAGAGGGCGGTGACC
>CAMLRH010000354.1 GCA_946482375.1 uncultured Caulobacteraceae bacterium
CGGCGTGGCCAAGCTCGCCGTAGAGGCGGACCCGGCCGTCCTTGACCGCGCCCGCCGCCTCGCCCCTCCAGAGCACGACGCCGTCGGGGGCGAGCGCGAAGGCCTCGTCGGGTTCGGCGGCGAGCTTGCCGAGGCGGCGCGCGATCTCCGGGGCCACGGCGCGCTGGGCTGCGCCGCGCAGCACCTTCTCCTCCAGCGAGGTCGCGCCGCGCGCCGGTTCGAAGCGCACGCCCTCGAGCTTACCGACGTAGTGGCCCTCGACCGTCACCGTGCCGTCCGAAGCGACGCCGGCCAGCACTTCGCCGCGTTCGCCCAGCGAGCGCATCAGCGCGCTGGTCCGCCGGTCGATGAAGCGGGCCATCAGCTTCTCGTGCAGGGTGTCGGAGAGCCGGTCCTCCAGCGTCCGCATGGCGCCCTGCCAGTGGCCGGGGTCGGCCAGCCAGTCGGGGCGATTGGCGAGGTAGGCCAGCGTGCGGACCGAGGCGAGGCGGGTCGCCAGCGCGTCGATCTCGCCGTCGGTGCGGTCGAGCGCCTTGAACTGGCCGCCCATCCAGTCCTCCGGCACGCGGCGGCGCCCGCCGGTCAGCTGGAAGAACAGGGTGCGGACCATGCGCAGGTGTTCGTCGAGCGCCAGCTTGCGGAAGTCGGGCGTCTGGCAGACCTCCCAGAGCCGCGCCAGCGTGGCGCGGTCGCGGGCCCGTTCGGCGATCTCGGGCTCGGCGGCCAGCGCCTTCAGCGTCGTCTCGTCGAGGCTTTCGTCGGCGAGTTTCAGGCCCTCTCGCTGGGGCGTGGCGGCCAGCGAGCGCAGCAGGGCGGGCAGGGTGTCGAAGTCGAGCTTGTGGTTCCGCCATTCGGCCGCGGCGATGGGTTCGAAGCGGTGGTTCTCGACGGCGGCGACGAGGTCTTCGTCCATCTCCGGCGCCTCGCCGGTGACGCCGAACGTGCCGTCGCGAGTGAACCGCCCAGCGCGGCCGGCGACCTGGCCGATCTCCGGCGCATGCAGCCAGCGGGTGCGCTTGCCGTCGAACTTGCGCAAGCCGGCAAAGGCGACGTGGTCGACGTCCATGTTGAGGCCCATGCCGATGGCGTCGGTGGCCACCAGGAAGTCGACCTCGCCGGACTGGTAGAGGGCGACCTGGGCGTTGCGGGTCCTCGGGGACAGCGAGCCCATGACCACGGCCGCGCCGCCGCGCTGGCGGCGGATCAACTCGGCGATGGCGTAGACGTTGTCGGCGCTGAAGGCGACGACGGCCGAGCGGCGCGGCAGACGGGTCAGCTTCTTCGGACCGGCGTAGGTCAGCTGCGAAAACCGCTCGCGGGTGACGATCTCGGCGTGAGGCAGGAGGCTGCGGATCAGGGGCGCCATGGTCCCGGCGCCCAGCAGCATGGTCTCGCACTTGCCGCGCGCATGCAGCAGGCGGTGGGTGAAGACGTGGCCGCGCTCGGGGTCGGCGCAGAGCTGGATCTCATCGACCGCCAGGAACTCGACCTCGCGGTTCAGCGGCATCGCCTCGACGGTGCAGACGAAATAGACCGGCCGCGGCGGGATGATCTTCTCCTCGCCGGTGATCAGCGCCACCGAGCGGGCGCCGCGCGCCTTCACCACCCGGTCGTAGATCTCGCGCGCCAGCAGCCGCAGTGGCAGGCCGATCATGCCGCTGGCATGGCCGAGCATCCGCTCGACCGCGAGGTGGGTCTTGCCGGTGTTGGTGGGCCCCAGAACCGCCACGAGACGCGCCGGCGCTGCGCCCGAGGGGCGGTCGCTCATCCGGTCAAGGTGGGGAAGTGGAGCGAGTCCAGCAAGCGGGGCTGCATTGCGTGGTTCGACACGCGCTTCGCGCTGCTCACCATGACTATCTCTGAGTTCGTCATCCTGAGCAGCCCGCGCAGCGGGCGTGTCGAAGGACGCAAGGTGATTAACCAAGCGTAGCCGTGGGTGCGAACAGGGGTGAAACGAATCATGACCGAATCAGCGATCTCCGCCGATTCGGACTTTGTTCTATACCAGCTATTGTAGCTTAACCGCGCTTAACCACAAGACGACAGAACGTCACGCGGGGCAGGCGCCGAGCCATTTGGCGTTCATGGTCACCGCCATCGGAATGCCGGTCGTGGTGGTGCCGCGCGCCTTCAGGTCGAAGCGGGTCTCGGTATAGGTCCCGTCGGCCTTCACCCTGGCCACGCGGCCGCGCTTGTCGGTCCAGGTGCCGTCGAAGCGGGCCTTGCCGCCCGCGACCTCCTTCACCGGGTACTCACAGCGGTGGTGGCGGTTGCACGGGCCCTGGAAGAAGGCCTTGTCGATCTCGTTCGGCTTGATGCACTTCTTCTCAGTCGACACGCGGATGCCGGCGACCTTGTAGGCGTACTCCCAGTAGCCGGGGCGGATCTTATCCTGCGTCGCGTTGGCGGCGACGGCGGGGACCGAGAGCAGGGTGCCGGCGACGGCGACGCCCGCGACGGCGGCGAGGGCCAGGCGGCGGTTCATCTTCTCACTCATGGGTCGTTTCAAACGCATGGACCGGCCTATATCGTTGCACATGAACGGCATTTGAAGGGCGCCCACCCTGCGCGCTGACGCCGCGCCCGCCTTGACGCGCGAAGCCGCCTTGGGCTATGTCGCCGCCTCCCGCGCGAGGCCCGTCCCCGCGCGCTTTTACGTTTCTCGAAGGTCACGTC
>CAMLRH010000355.1 GCA_946482375.1 uncultured Caulobacteraceae bacterium
CGGGTCCAGCTCGAGAGGCACGAGGTCGGGGTCGGGGAAGTAGCGGTAGTCCTGCGAATCCTCTTTCGAGCGCATGGAACGGGTCTCGCCCTTGCCGGGGTCGAACAGGCGGGTCTCCTGGTCGATCTTGCCGCCGTCCTCGAGGATCTCGATCTGCCGGCGCGCCTCATACTCGATGGCCTGCTGGATGAAGCGGTAGGAGTTGACGTTCTTGATCTCGCAGCGCGTGCCGAGCTCGTCGCCCGGACGACGGACCGAGACATTGACGTCGGCGCGCAGGTTGCCCTTCTCCATGTCGCCGTCGCAGGTGCCGAGATAGACCAGAATGGTCCGCAGCTTCTTGACGTAAGCCGCTGCTTCTTCGGAACTTCTCATGTCGGGCTTCGACACGATTTCCATCAGCGCCGTGCCCGCGCGATTTAGGTCCACGTAGGTGGCGTTCGGGTCAAGGTCGTGGATCGACTTGCCGGCGTCCTGCTCCAGGTGCAGCCGCTCGATGCGCACAGTGAAGGTCGAGCCGTCGTCGCGCTCGACGATGACCTCGCCCTCGCCCACGATCGGGTGCTGGAACTGGCTGATCTGATAGCCCTGCGGCAGGTCCGGATAGAAGTAGTTCTTCCGGTCGAAGCGGCTCTTCAGGTTGATCTGGGCCTTCAGGCCCAGCCCCGTCCGCACCGCCTGCTCGACGCAGCGCCTGTTGATGACCGGCAGCATGCCCGGCATCGCCGCGTCGACGGTCGACACCTGCTCGTTCGGCCCCGCGCCGAAACCCACGGCCGCGCCGCTGAACAGCTTGGCGTTCGAGGCGACCTGGGCATGGACCTCCAGCCCCAGGACGATCTCCCAGAGGCCCGTGCGGCCCTGGATCAGCTTGTCGTCGGCCATCACCACCACCTCTCGGCCTTGGCGCGGAAGCCTGCCGCTTTTTCCAACGCTCCGGCCACCGAGAACACCGTGCCTTCATCGAGCGCCTTGCCGATCACCTGCAGCCCGAGCGGCAAGCCCTGGGCGTCGAGGCCGGCGGGCACGCTGATGCCGGGCAGACCGGCCAGGTTGGTGGTCACCGTGAACACGTCGTTGAGATACATGGCGATCGGATCGGCCGCGCGCTCGCCCAGCGTGAAGGCGGCCGACGGCGCGGTTGGCGTCAGCAGGGCGTCGCAGCTCTGCCAGGCCTGCTCGAAGTCGTCGGCGATCCGCCGCCGGACCTGCTGCGCCTTCAGGTAGTAGGCGTCGTAGTAGCCGGCGCTCAGCACGTAGGTGCCGAGCATGATGCGGCGCTGCACCTCCGGGCCGAAGCCCTCGGCGCGGGTCTTTTCGTAGGTGTCGGTCAGGTTCACCGCATCCGCCCGATGGCCGTAGCGCATGCCGTCGTACCTGGCGAGGTTCGACGACGCCTCGGCCGGGGCGACGATATAGTAGGCCGGCAGCGCGTACTTCGTATGCGGCAGCGACACCTCGACGATCTCGCAGCCGGCGTCCTTCAGCCACGCGATGCCCTGCTGCCACAGCGCCTCGATCTCGGCCGGCATGCCGTCGACGCGGTACTCCTTCGGCACGCCGATGCGCAGGTCCTTCACCGACTTGCCGACGAAGGACGCGAAGTCCGGCGTCTCGACCGGCAGGCTGGTGGAGTCCTTGGGATCGTGTCCGGCCATCGAGGTCAGCAGGATGGCCGCGTCCTCGACCGTCTTGGCGATCGGCCCGGCCTGATCGAGCGAAGACGCAAACGCCACGATCCCCCAGCGCGAGCAGCGGCCATAGGTTGGCTTGATCCCCACCGTGCCCGTGAAGGCCGCCGGCTGGCGGATCGAACCGCCCGTGTCGGTCGCCGTGGCGCCGAGGCAAATGTCCGCCGCCACCGCCGAGGCCGAACCGCCCGACGACCCGCCCGGCGTCAGCGCCTGGTTGCCGCCCTTGATCTTCCACGGGTTCACCACCGGCCCGAACGCCGAGGTCTCGTTGGACGAGCCCATGGCGAACTCGTCCATGTTCAGCTTGCCCAGCATCACCGCCCCATCGCGGAACAGGTTGCCGGTGACCGTCGACTCATAGGTCGGCACGAACGGCCGCAGAATGTTGGAGCAGGCTGTCGAGCGCACGCCCTCGGTGCAGAACAGGTCCTTGATGCCGAGCGGCGCGCCTTCCAGCGGGCCCGCGTCACCGGCCGCGATCTTCGCGTCGGAAGCTCGCGCCATCTCCAGCGCCTTTTCCGGCGTCTCCAGCACGAAGGCGTTCAGCGGCCGCGCGGCGGCCACAGCGTCCACGTGCGCCTGGGTCAACTCGACCGAGGAGAAGTTCTTCGAGCGCAGTCCGTCCAGCGCGCCCTTCAGGGTGAGCGAAGTCAGCTCCGACATTACTCGACCACCTTCGGCACGACGTAGAAGCCATCGACCGTGCGCGGCGCGTTCGACAGCACCTTCGCCGGATCGCCGCCGTCGGTGACCACGTCCTCGCGCATCGGTAGCTTCGCGGCCACGGCAGAGGTCATCGGCTCGACGCCGTCGGTGTCGACCTCGCCCAGCTGCTCGATCCAGTCGAGGATGCCGCTCAGCTCCTTGGCCAGCGGCTCCAGCCGCTCCTCGGGCACTGCGATGCGGGCGAGCCTGGCGACCTTGCGCACGGTCGCGGCGTCGATGGCCATACGGGCCTCCGTTGAAACGT
>CAMLRH010000356.1 GCA_946482375.1 uncultured Caulobacteraceae bacterium
GGCGGTCTCAAGCTGCAGCTCCATGCCCGCCGCGTGACCCTGCCGCATCCGTCGGTCGGCCTGATCTCGGTGGAAGCGCCGCTCAGTCTGGAGATGAAAGCCGGGTTCGAACGCTTCGGCTTCGACGAGCACGAGGCCGACCCCGAGCCGTTCCGGCGCCGAGCGCGGCGATGACCGCGCGCGGGTTCAAGGAGCCGGTCGAACTGGCCCGACGGTTCTACAAGGCCGTCGACGTGGCGGCGGCCGAGCGCGGCCATGCCGTGCGCCTGGATGGGCGGACGCCCAAGACGCCAGGCGGGCGCGGCCTGGTCCTGCCGACTCTGGCGCTCGCCGAGCTCGTCGCCGATGAGTGGGAGGCCCAGGGCGAGCACATCCTGCCGCCGACCATGCCGGCGACGCGGCTGGCCAACACCGCCATCGACCGGGTCGCGGCGGCGAGGCGGGAGGTCGCCTCGGAGGTGGCGCGTTACGCCGGATCGGACCTGCTCTGCTATCGCGCCGAAGAGCCGGCGACGCTGGTCGAGCGGCAGGCGCAGAGGTGGGACCCCCTGCTGTGCTGGGCGCGGGACACGCTGGGCGTTGGGCTCGAACCGGTCGAGGGCATCACGCACCGTCCGCAGGCCGTGGAATCGCTGGAACGCGCGCTTGTCGAGGCCGGGGCGCTGGACGACTTCTCGTTGGCGGGGCTGGCGCATGCGACGGCGCTGTTCGGCTCGGCCACGCTGGGCTTTGCGCTCCAGCGGGGAAGGCTGTCGGCCGAAGAGGCCTTCGCCCTCTCGCGCCTCGACGAAGTCTTCCAGGAGGAGCGCTGGGGCGTCGATGCGGAGGCGGCCGAACGCACCGAAAAGCTCGCCGCCGAGGCCGCCATGCTGGCGCGCTGGTTCGCTGCGCTGCGGTGAAGCGCCTTGTCATGGGGCCGTCACGCGATTAACCCCTGCGCCAGCGTTTGATGCGTTTGGGGACAAGGCGTGCAGGACATCCTGGAAGAGCTCGAGAAGCGTCGTGAAGCCGCCCGGCAGGGTGGCGGAGAGCGGCGGATCGCCAACCAGCACGCCAAGGGCAAGCTGACCGCGCGCGAAAGGCTCGACCTGCTGCTCGACGAGGGCTCCTTCGAAGAGTTCGACATGTTCGTCGAGCATCGCTGCACCGACTTCGGCATGGGCGACCAGAAGTTGCCGGGCGATGGCGTTGTCACCGGCTGGGGCACCATCAACGGCCGCGTCGTCTACGTTTTCTCGAAGGATTTCACCGTTTTCGGTGGTTCTCTTTCGATGGCCCACGCGCAGAAGATCGTGAAGGTGCAGCGGCTGGCGGCCAAGGTCGGCGCGCCGGTCATCGGCCTCTTCGACGCCGGCGGCGCGCGCATCCAGGAGGGTGTCGACAGCCTGGCGGGCTACGCCGACATCTTCGTCGAGAACGTGCTCTCCTCGGGCGTCATCCCGCAGATCAGTGTCATCATGGGTCCCTGCGCCGGCGGCGACGTCTATTCGCCGGCGATGACCGACTTCATCTTCATGGTGAAGGACACCTCCTACATGTACGTGACGGGTCCCGACGTGGTGAAGACCGTCACCAACGAGGAGGTCAGCCACGAGGATCTCGGCGGGGCGCGGGTGCACGCGGCCAAGTCGGGCGTCGCCGAGGGCGCCTTCGACAACGACCTCGAGGCGATGACCCAGATCCGTCGCCTGATCGACTTCCTGCCCGGTTCGAACCGCGAAAAGCCGCCGGTCCGCGAGAGCTTCGACGAGCCGTACCGAGACGAACCCTCGCTCGACACCCTGATCCCGGCCAATCCCAACAAGCCCTACGACATGAAGGAGCTGATCCTGAAGGTTGTGGATGAGGCCGATTTCTTCGAGATTTCCAGCGAGTACGCGAAGAATATCATTTGCGGCTTCGCGCGGCTGGACGGCCAGCCGGTCGGCATCGTCGCCAACCAGCCGCAGGTGCTGGCGGGCGTGCTCGACATCGACTCCAGTCGCAAGGCAGCGCGGTTCGTGCGCTTCTGCGACGCCTTCAACATCCCGATCGTGACCTTCGTCGACGTGCCGGGCTTCATGCCGGGGACCAAGCAGGAGTACGGCGGCCTCATCAAGCACGGCGCCAAGCTCTTGTTCGCCTACACCGAGGCGACGGTGCCCAAGGTGACGGTGATCACCCGCAAGGCCTACGGCGGCGCCTACGACGTCATGAGCTCCAAGCACCTGCGCGGCGACATCAACTACGCCTGGCCGACCGCCGAGATCGCGGTCATGGGCGCCAAGGGGGCGGTGGAAATCATCTTCCGCGCCGAGGCCGGCGACCCTGAAGCCATCGCCGCCCGCGAAGCCGAGTATAAGGAGCGCTTCGCCAACCCGTTCGTCGCCGCCCAGCGCGGCTACATCGACGATGTCATCATGCCCCACGGCACACGGCGGCGGATCGTCAAGGCGCTGAAGAGCCTGAAGAACAAGCAGGTCACCAACCCGCCGAAGAAGCACGACAACATCCCGCTCTAATTTCCTTCTCCCCTTGCGGGAGAAGGTGGCCTGCAGAGCAGGTCGGATGAGCAACCATGTTCAGGTTGCGGGCTGTCTTAGCCATGGCTGTTGGCGGGTGAGGACGAGGTTTGCGGCCTCGATGAGTTTTCGCATGACGGCGACGATGGCGAC
>CAMLRH010000357.1 GCA_946482375.1 uncultured Caulobacteraceae bacterium
TGGTCGACGGGCTCGCCGCCGAGCGCGAGCAGGGCATCACCATCGACGTCGCCTACCGCTTCTTCTCGACCGAGACGCGCAAGTTCATCGTCGCCGACACGCCCGGCCACGAGCAGTACACGCGCAACATGGTCACCGGCGCCTCGACCGCCGACGCCGCCGTCATCCTGATCGACGCGCGCAAGGGCGTGCTGACCCAGACCCGCCGCCACAGCTATCTCGTCAGCCTGATCGGCATCCGCCATGTCATCTTGGCGGTGAACAAGATGGACCTGGTCGACTGGAGCCAAGAGGTCTTCGACGCCATCCTCACCGAGTACCAGGACTTCGCCCTCCAGATCGGCATCGAGCGTTTCACCGCCATCCCGATGTCGGCGCTGAACGGCGACAACATTACGGAGCGGTCCGAAGCCGCGCCCTGGTACGATGGCCCGCCGCTGATGCAGCGGTTGGAAGAGATTGAGGTTGAGGACGACCTTCAGGGCCGCCCCTTCCGCATGCCGGTGCAGTGGGTGAACCGGCCGAACCTCGACTTCCGCGGCTTCTCCGGCCAGATCGCGTCGGGGACCGTGCAGCCCGGCGACAAGGTCAAGGTGCTGCCGTCCGGCCGGGAGAGCCAGGTGGCGCGGATCGTCACCCTCTCCGGCGACCTGGAGCGCGGCGTCGCCGGCCAGTCGGTGACCATTACCCTGAAGGACGAGATCGACGTTTCGCGCGGCGACGTGCTGGCGCTGGCCGGCGAGCCGCCGCAGGTGTCCGACCAGTTCGAGGCCACCGTCGTCTGGTTCGACGACGAGCACCTGCTGTCGGGCCGTCCCTACCTGATGAAGATCGGCGCGCGCACCGTCGGCGCCTCGGTCACCGACCTGAAGTACCGGGTCAACGTCAACACGCTCGAGCACACCGCCGCCAAGCAACTCGAGCTAAACGAGATCGGCGTCTGCAACCTGTCGCTCGACCGGGCCATCCCGTTCGAGAGCTATGCCGACAACCGTGACCTGGGCGGCTTCATCCTCATCGACCGTTTGTCCAACAGGACTGTAGGCGCGGGCATGCTGCACTTCGCGCTGCGCCGGGCCGAGAACATCCACTGGCAGGCGACCGACGTCGACAAGCAGGCGCGCTCGAACCTGAAGAACCAGAAGGCCCGGGTGATCTGGTTCACCGGCCTGTCGGGGGCCGGCAAGTCGACCATCGCCAACCTGGTCGAAAAGCGGCTGCACGCGCTTGGTCGACACACCTACCTGCTCGACGGCGACAACGTCCGCCATGGCCTCAACAAGGACCTCGGCTTCACCGAGGCCGACCGGGTCGAGAACATCCGCCGCATCGCCGAGGTGGCGAGGCTGATGGTCGATGGCGGCCTGATCGTGCTGACCGCCTTCATCAGCCCCTTCCGCGCCGAGCGGCGTCTGGCCCGCTCGCTGATGGGCGAGGGCGAGTTCGTCGAGGTCTTCATCGACACCCCGCTGGCCGAGGCGGAGAAGCGCGACGTGAAGGGCCTCTACAAGAAGGCGCGCGCCGGGCAGTTGAAGAACTTCACCGGCGTCGACAGCCCCTATGAGGCGCCGGAGAACGCCGAGATCACCATCGACACGACGAACCTCACCGCCGTCGAGGCGGCCGAGCAGATCGTCGCCTGGCTGGAAGCCGAGGCCTCCTACCAGATCTGACGCCGCAACCGGCGCGCCGACGGACGCGTTCCGTGGGCGATGCGCGCGCTCAAGGCCCTGCTGGCGGCCGTGCTGCTGCTTGTCGCCTTCCCGGCGGCGGCGGAGGTTCGGGTCACCTTCTACAGCCACCCCTGGAACGCGGGCGGCGATGGCATGTACCCGCACGCCTTCATCCGGGTGACCGGCCAGCCGGCGTGGGAAACGACGCCCATCGACGAGACCTACGGCTTCACGACGCGGCAGCAGGCGCTGGTCTTCCTGAAGGCGCGCGGCCACGTCGAGAGCGCGGACGCGGGCTACGTCAGCCGCAGCACCCCCCAGTTCTGGGTGGAGATCAGCGACGAGGCGTACCGTTCGCTTCGTGAACGGATCGACGTCTGGACCCGGCCTCCGGGCTCCGACTACAACCTTCACAGGCGCAACTGCATCCACTTCGTCGCGGACCTGGCGCAGCACATGGGCTTGAGCATCGCCGCCACCAACCATCTGAAGCCGGAGGTCTTCCTGGCCGAGACGGCGCGCCTCAACGAGACTCGCGTGGCGCTGGGCGCGGCGCCCGTGGAAGCCGTGGCGCTGGCCGGCGGCCCGGCGCTCGCCCCGGCCAACTGATGCGCGGCGCCGTCCTCGTCCTCTCCCTGGCGTTGGCGGCCTGCGCCTCGGTCTCGCCACCGACCGACGAGGCCACGCCGTTCGCCCAGTTGCAGGCTCTGGAGCAAAGGCTTGCGGCCGCCGCCTTCCGGCTGACCACGGCCAATGCGGCGCTTTGCGACAGTCGCGCTCCCCAGACCGGCATGACGATCCACGACGCGCTTCAGTACGGCCCGGGCGCCCGCGCCGGGGCGGTGCGCTATTTCCGGCTGACCGACGCGCCGGCCGTGATGGCCGTGGCGCCGGACAGCCCCGCCGACCGCGCGGGCCTGAAGGCCGGCGACGCCATCACCACCGTAAACGGCCGATCCCTGCGCAGCCCCGT
>CAMLRH010000358.1 GCA_946482375.1 uncultured Caulobacteraceae bacterium
CGGCGAGATTGAGCGCCGTACGCACGACCACCGCCGCCCGCGCCGGGTCGGTCTTGATCGCCGACCAGGGAGCGGCTTCCTGCAGGTACTCGTTGCCGAGCACCCAGAGCGCGCGCAGCGCCTGCGCCGACTTCCTGACCTCGATCGCTTCCATCTGCTCTGTCAGCTCGGTCAGCTGGGCGGAAACGTCGGCGTACAGCCTCTCTTCCAGGGGGCCGGGTTCGCCGCCCTCCGGAACGACGCCTTCGAAGCGGCTCTCGCAGAACTTGACGATCCGGTTGACGAAGTTGCCGAGCACATCGGCCAGGTCGCGGTTCACGCTCGACTGGAACTGCTCCCAGGTGAAGGCGGTGTCGGAGCCCTCCGGCGCATTGGCCGTCAGATACCAGCGCCACAGGTCGGGCGGCAGCAGATCCAGAGCCACGTCCATGAACACGCCGCGCTTTTGCGAGGTCGAGAACTTGCCCCCGTACCAGTTCAGCCAGTTGAAGGCCTTGAGCATGTCGACGCTCTTCCACGGCTCGCCGGAGCCGAGGATGGTCGCGGGGAAGCTGACAGTGTGGAAGGCGACATTGTCCTTGCCCATGAACTCGACGTAGCGGACGTCATCGGCGCCCTTGTCGGTCCGCCACCAGCGTTCCCAATCGCCGCCGTTCGCATCCGCCCACTCAGCGGTGGAGGCGATGTATTCGATGGGCGCGTCGAACCAGACGTAGAAGACCTTGTCCTCGAAGCCGGGCCTGGGCGCGCCGTCCTTCACAACCGGGATGCCCCATTCAAGGTCGCGGGTGATGCCGCGGTCGATCAGGCCCTCGTCGAGGTGCTTGTAGGCGATGGACTTGGCCAGCAGCGGCCAGTTCTCGCGGCTGTCGACCCACGCGCGGATGCGGTCGGCGATCTTCGTCTGCAGCAGGTAGAGGTGGCGCGTCTGGCGGATCTCGATGTTCCGCGAGCCGGAGATGACCGAGTACGGCTCCTTCAGGTCGACGGGGTCGAGCAGCGAGCCGCAGTTGTCGCACTGGTCGCCACGCGCCTTCTCGTAGTTGCAGCGCGGGCAGATGCCTTCGACGTAGCGGTCCGGCAGGAAGCGCTTGTCGTCGATGGAGTAGACCATCTCGTCGGTCCGCTCCTCGATCAGGCCGTTCTTCTCGAGAACCTCGGCGAAGTGCTGGGTCAGGCGATGGTTCTGCGGCGAGGACGAGCGGCCGAACCAGTCCCACGACAGGCCGAACGCCCGGCCGACATCGTGCTGCAGCACATGCTGCTCGGCGCAGTAGGCGGCGACATCCTGCCCGGCCTCGGCGGCGGCCAGTTCGGCCGGCGTGCCATGCTCGTCGGTGGCGCAGATGTAGAGGACCTCATGTCCCCTCGCCCGCTGGAAGCGCGCATAGACATCGGCCGGCAGCATCGACCCGGCGAGGTTTCCGAGATGCTTGATGCCGTTGATGTAGGGAAGCGCGGACGTGATCAGGATGCGGGCCATGGCGGCCGCATATAGACGTGCGTTCGGGCTAGCGAAAGCACAGGCTATGCGGGCGGGTGGCCGTCGGCTTGGCTGCGCCATAATCGGCCGTTACGCGTTCGCTTCCCCGGAGGTGAACGAATGAACAGGCGTGGCTTCCTGGCCGCTGTCGCGGCGACGATGACGACCCGGGCCGACGCGGCCGTCCCCGGAACGCCCCAGGCGTTCGGGGCGGTCGCGGACGGCGTCACCGACAGCACCGAGGCGCTGCAGAAGATGCTCGACGCCGGCGGGGAGATCCGCTGGACGGCCGGTCGTTACCTCACCCGCCGCCTTGAGCTGCGCAGCCGCACCAGGATCGTCTTCGAGCCGGGCGCCATTATCAGCGGCATGCCGGGCCAGGCGGGCGTGCTTCGCGCGTCCGATGCCGAGGACCTTCAGCTCGAAGGTCGGGGCGCCACCCTCCTCGGCCCGCCGGGAACGAAGTCGCACACGGTCAACCTGGCGGGGGCGCGGCGCGCGACCCTCCGCGGCCTGACCATCGTCGGCGGCGACGGAGTCGGTAAAGACGCGCTCTATATCGGCAGGGGCAAGGCGCCGAGCCGGGAAATCCATGTCGACGGCTGCGTGCTGAGGGACGCCAAACGGAACTGCCTCAGCGTCACGTCCTGCTTCGGCTTCCTGATCGAAAACTGCGACATCCATGGCGCCGTCACGGCCCCCGGCGCCGGCATCGACGTCGAAGCCAACCGGCATGGCCAGATCGGCGGCGGGATGATCCGCAACAACCGTGTTCATGACAACGGCCGTTTCGGCATCGTCGTCGTCTTCGGCGACGACGTGCGGATCCACGAGAACGAAGTCTTCGGGAACGGCAGGACCGGCATCGCGGTCTCGGCCGGAGGCGCGCAGTTCAACGACGGCGTCTTCCGGCCGGGCGTGGACCTGGTCCCCGTCGCCGGCTTCAACACACGCACCGGCGAGATCGAGACGCCGGATGTTTCGGGGATCGAAGTTGGAACCGTGGTGGCCTGGCGCCGACGCGGCGAGGCCAAGCCGCCACCCGAGTTTTCCAAGGGAAGCCGGTTCATGGTGGTCGGTCGCGATCCGGCGCGGCGGACCCTCCTGCTATCGCCGGACGGCTCCAGGACGATCGAGCGGATTTCGTCGCATCC
>CAMLRH010000359.1 GCA_946482375.1 uncultured Caulobacteraceae bacterium
CCAGCGTCTTCGCCGGCAAGCCCGCCGCGGTCATCAGCCAGTCGCCGGGCGCGCTCGGCGCTTTCGGCGCCAACCACCAGCTGCGCCAGTCGCTGGTCTTCCTCGACATGCCGGTGCTGCAGCAGCCGGAGGCCTACCTCGTCCGCTCGCACGAGGCCTTCGACGACGAAGGCAAGATCGTCAGCGAACCGGTCCGCGAACTGCTCGCCGACCTGCTGAAGCGCTACGCCCAGCTGGTCGATGCGCGCGCGCCGTTGCGCGCCGCGGCCTAGCGCGCCTCAGTGTCGCAGAGACTCCGGTAACCTCCCTGCGCTACCTCCCGCCGGTTAGTATCGGTGGGAGGGGCGCCATGTTCGGGCGGCTGAATTCCGAAGAGGCGGCGAAACTCGCCTCGGTCGTTCTTGTGATCCTGACCAGCGGCCTGGCCGGCCAGTTCGCCGCGCACGGGATGAACGCGGTCCAGTGGCTGGGCGCCGTCCTCGCCGTACTGGGCAGCGTCACCCTCGCGGTCATGATCCGCGTCTGGCCGGCCCCGGCGCGCAACACCAACAGCCGCGACTAGCTGCCGCCGACGATCCCCTGCCCGGAGGGCGGCTGGCTGCATACGGGGTTTCCCGTAGGTCGCATTCCGCACCGCCCGCGCTATATCCGGACCATGAACCAGGAGATTGTCCGCCGCCCGCGCATCGGTCCGGGCGAGCCCGTCGGGGTCACCGAGAAAATGATCGGCGAGGTCGTCGAAACCTTCTACGCCCGGGTTCGGCGCGACCCGGTGCTGGGCCCAATCTTCAACGAGCGGGTCGAGGACTGGCCCGAGCACCTGGCCAAGCTGAAGGACTTCTGGTCGTCGGTCCTGCTTATGACCGGCCGCTTCAAGGGTCAGCCGATGGTGGTCCATGCCGCCATCCCGAGCATCGGCCGCGCCCACTTCGACCACTGGCTCAAGCTGTTCGGCGAGACGGTCGAGGAACTCTGCCCGCCCGAGGCCGCCGCCCTCTTCCGCGAGAAGGCGGCCATGATCTCCGAAAGCCTCCAGCTCGGCATCGCCGTCAGCCGCGGCGAGATTCCGCCGTTGAGCCGCCGCGGCTAGGGTCTTCCCCCACGAATTGTGGGGGAAGGGCTTACGCCGTCGCCAGCGTCCGCTCCTCCACCACCTTCACCACGTCGGACATGATGCCGGTGAGCTGGAAGTCCTTGGGCGTGTAGACGCGGAGCACGCCCATCTGGCGCAGGATCAGCGCATCTTCCGGCGGGATGATGCCGCCGACGACGACGGGCACGTGGTCCAGGCCCTCGGCCCGCATCAGCCGAACGATCTCCTGCACCAGATCGAGGTGCGACCCTGACAGGATCGACAGGCCGACGACATGAGCCTTGCCCTCTTTGGCGCGCTGGACGATCTCCTGCGGCGTCGAGCGGATGCCGTCGTAGATGACCTCCATGCCGACGGCGCGGGCGCGGGTGGCGATCTGCTCGGAGCCGTTGGAGTGGCCGTCGAGGCCGGGCTTGCCGACCAGAAAGGTGAGCGTGCGGCCGAGCGCGGCCGAGACCCGCTCGACCTCCTTCTTCACCACCTCGATGTCCTCGGCGCCGTCCGACGAGACGACCAGCGCCACACCCGTCGGGCCGCGGTACTCGCCGAAGACTTCGCGCAGCGCCCCGCCCCATTCGCCGGTGGTGACGCCCGCCTTCGCCGCGGCGATGGAGGCCGGCATGATGTTGCGGTTCTCGCGCGCGGCGGCCTTCAGGTCTTCCAGCGCCGTGTCGGCCGCGCCCTGGTCCCGCGCCGCGCGCCAGGCCTTGAGGTTAGCGATGACGTCGGCTTCCAGCTTCGGATCCACTGTCTCGATGGAGCCTTCGCCCGCCGACAGCGGCGACGGCTCGGTCTCGGTCCACTTGTTGACGCCGACGACGGTCAGGTCGCCCGTCTCGATGGCCCGCGCCCGCTCGGCGTTCGAGCCGACGAGCTGCGCCTTCATGTAGCCGATGGCCTCGGCGCTGCCGCCGATCTCGTCGATCTTCGCCAGTTCCGCCAGCGCGGCGGCCTTCTGCTCGGCGACCTTGGCCTCGACGACGTGGGAGCCGGCGAAGATGTCCTCGAACTCGAGCAGGTCGGTCTCGTAGGCCAGCACCTGCTGGAGCCGCAGCGACCACTGCTGGTCCCACGGACGCGGCAGGCCGAGCGCCTCGTTCCATGCAGGCAGCTGCAGGGCCCGACAGCGCGCGTCCTTCGAGAGCGTCACCGCCAGCGCTTCCAACAGGATGCGATAGACGTTGTTTTCCGGCTGCGGCTCGGTGAGGCCCAGTGAGTTGACCTGCACGCCGTAGCGGAAGCGCCGCGCCTTGGGGTCCTGCACGCCGTAGCGGTCACGGAGGATCTCGTCCCACAGCTGCGTGAACGAGCGCATCTTGCACATCTCGGTCACGAACCGGACACCGGCGTTGACGAAGAAGCTGATGCGCGAGCAGACGACCTCGAAGTCCTCTTCGGGGACCTGGCCGCCGGCCTTGACCGTGTCGAGCACCGCGATCGCTGTCGCCAGCGCATAGGCCAGCTCCTGCTCCGGTGTCGCGCCCGCCTCCTGCAGGTGGTAGCTGCAGACGTTCATCGGGTTCCACTTGGGGACCTCCC
>CAMLRH010000360.1 GCA_946482375.1 uncultured Caulobacteraceae bacterium
TGCGGGTCCGGGTCGTCGGCGAGGGCGGCAACCTGGGCATGTCCCAGCTGGGCCGGGTCGAGGCCGCCCTGAACGGGGTGCACGTCAACACCGACGCGATCGACAACTCCGCCGGCGTCGACAGCTCCGACCACGAGGTCAACATCAAGATCCTCGCCGGCATGGCGGAACGAGAGGGCAAGCTGACGCGTCAGAAGCGCGACGCCCTGCTCGCCTCGATGACCGACGAGGTCGCCGAGCACGTGCTGGCCCACAACTACGACCAGACGCTGGCGCTTTCGCTGATGGAGCGCGACGCCCCGGCCGAACTGGACGCCCATTCCCGCTTCATGACCGATCTGGTCGAGAAGGGCCGCCTCGACCGCAAGGTGGAGGGGCTGCCCGGTCCCGCCGCCATCGCCGAACTGGCGGCTACTGGAAAGGGCCTGACCCGGCCCGAACTCGCCGTGCTGCTGGCCTATGGCAAGCTCGACCTCAACGACGACGTCATCGACAGCCGCGCGCCCGACGACCCGTTCTTCCTCGAAACGCTGAGGGGCTACTTCCCCAAGCCGCTCGGCAAGTTCGAAAGCGAGATGGAACGCCATCGGCTGCGGCGCGAGATCATCGCCACGGTGCTGTGCAACGACATCGTCAACATGTGCGGCCCGACCTTCGCCAGTCGCCTGCGCGCCTCGGCGGGCGGCGACACCGCCGCGCTGGTCATCGGCTTTGAGGCCGCGCGCCGGGTCCTGCGCATCGACGAGGCGTGGAATGCGGTCGCGGCCCTCGACGGCAAGACCCCGGCGTCCGGCCAGATGGCGCTGTTCGAGGCGCTGGCCGCCGCCCAGCGCGCCCAGACCTTCTGGCTCGCCCGCCGCGCCAAGGCGAAAACCACGGTGCAGGATCTCGTCGACGAGTTCCGCAAGCCGGTCGACGAGCTGAAGACGATGGTTCCGGCCGTGCTCTCACCGTTCGAGCAGAAGTCCGTCGCCCGCCGCGCCAGGGCCTTCGTCCAGGCCGGTGCGCCGGAGGACCTGGCCGAAGAGATCGCCAAGCTGCAGTGGCTGACCACGGCCGCCGACCTCGTCGACCTCGCCGGCGCCTCGAAGTGGCCGCTGGCGGCGGTGACGCGGCTCTACCACCAGGTCGGCGCGGCGTTTGGCTTCGACCGCATGCGCGCGGCGGCCGGGGGTTTCCGGGCCGGCGACCACTTCGAGCGGCTGGCCACGCGCCGTCTCGTCGAGGACATGCTGACCGAACAGACCGCGCTCACCGGCGCCGTCCTGAAGGCGACCGGTAAACCCGCCGCCGCCAAGGACGCCGACTCCGCCAAGGCCGCCGTCGCGAAATGGGCCGCCCAGCATTCCGCCGCCGCTCAGGCGGTCCGGAACGCCATCGAGGAAATCGAGCAGGCCGGCGGCGGCTGGACCTTCGCCAAGCTCACCATCGTCAACGCCGCGCTGCGCGAACTCGTCGCCGCTAGCTGAACGCACTCTTGAGTGCCGCCACGTAGTGCTCGCGCGCCTTGGCCGCGAGGTCGGGGCGATAGCGGGTGCGTGGATCGACGGCCATGGTGTCGTCGAAGCTGTGGGTGGCCTCGGCCATCATGACCGTCTCCACCGGCACGCCGTCGGCCTTCAGCCGCGCCAGCGCCCGCTGCGGGTTGCGCACGCCCACGACCATGTCGCGGCCGCCGAGCAGCGCGTGGACCTTGGGCTTGGCGCCATTCCAGCCGCGCGCCGAGGTCAGCGACGGGAAGCTGGCGTAGGGATAGACGAGGAACAGGCCCTTCAGCCTCTCCAGCGTCTTCGGATTGGCGTCGGACAGTCCCGTCAGTCGCGCCGCGTGCTGGCCTTGCGCGAACGCGTCCATCAGCGTCCAGCCGCCATGGCTCCAGCCGGCGGCCGCAATGCGCTTCTTGTCAGCCCACCCTTGAGTCTCCAGCCAGGCCAGCATGGCGTGGACATCGGCGGCCCGCTGCCCGCCGCGCAGCACCGTGCCGGTGCAGACGAAGAGGTGGCCGTCGAGCCGGCTCATGCCGCGCGGCTTGAAGGAATCGACGATAACCGCCGCCACGCCAGCCTTGGCGGCAGCCTCGGCGTAGTGGTCCATCATCGGCATCAGGCCGCCGCAGCCGTGGTACTGGATCGAGACCGGGAAGGGGCCTTTGCCGGCGGGTTTCACCACCTTCACGTGGCGCGCGAGACGCTCGCCCCACGCCGCCGCGGTCAGGCCCCGCGCGCTCAATGGCGGAAGACCCGCACGCCCGTGAAGGCCATGGCCACGCCCGCCTCGTCGGCGGCGGCGATCACCTCGTCGTCGCGGATCGAGCCGCCCGGCTGGATCACCGCCGTCGCGCCGGCCTCAGCCGCCTGCAGCAGCCCGTCGGCGAACGGGAAGAAGGCTTCCGACGCGCAGGCCGAACCCTTGGCCAGGCTCTCCGGGTAGCCCGCCGTCTCGGCCGCTTCCGCCGCGCGGATGGCGGCGATCCGCGCGGAGTCGCGCCGGTTCATCTGGCCGGCGCCGATGCCCGCCGTCTGGCCGTTCTTGGCGAAGACGATGGCGTTGGACTTCACGTGCTTGGCGACGGTGAAGGCGAACAGCATGTCGCGCACCTCGGCCTCGGTCGGCTGGCGCTT
>CAMLRH010000361.1 GCA_946482375.1 uncultured Caulobacteraceae bacterium
TCGGCCATCCAGTCCGCTTCGAGACACGAGCTCAGCGCCGCAATGCGGCTGGCGTCAGACGGGTGGGTCGACAGGATTGACGGCGTCGAGCTCGACGTCCGCTGGCGGGCCATGGTCTCCCACAGCAGCACCGCCTGACGCGGATCATAGCCCGCGCGGTGCATGTATTCGACGCCGAGGCGGTCGGCTTCGAGCTCGTGTTGGCGCGAGAAAGGCAACAGCACGCCGACCTGGGCGCCGACGCTGCCGAGCGAGGCCAGCTGGCGAGCCTGATCGGCGCCGATCTGGCCGCCGAGCGCGCTGGAGGCGACGCCAAGGCCGATCTGGGCGGCCGCCTGCTGCGACATGCGTTCGGCGGCGTGGTTGGCGACGCTGTGGGCGACTTCGTGGCCGATCACGGCGGCCAATTGGTCGTCGTTGGCGACGAGGCGCAGGAGGCCGGTATTGACCCCGATCTTGCCCCCCGGCAGCGCGAAGGCGTTGGGCGTGTTGTTCTCGAAGACGGCGTATTCCCACGGCTGGTTGTTCAGCCCCGCGGCGGCCACGATGCGCGAACCGACCGTGCGGACGCGGGCGTTGGCGGCGGGATCGGTCGACAGGCGGCTGGTTCGCAGCGTCTGCGCCCAGGCCTGCGTGGCCGAGGTGATCAGGGAAGAGTTGTTGACCAGCAGCAGCTGGTTGCGGCCCAGGCTCTCGTTGTAGCTGCACGCCGAAAGGCTCAGAGCCCCGGCGATAGCGGCGCCTGCGACCAGAAGATTGCGGTTCATCGGTTGGCCTCGTGTATCTACGCACCGGCGCGGCGCGAGTGTCCCGGCGGCTAAACGCACAGAACGCCGGTCCCGCTGCATGAGGCGACGGCGGAACCCGGAAAGGGAGTTGGGAGGGGCGCGGACGCGCGCCCCTCCTCGCCCCGATCCCCCCGTTATTTCAGGTGCTTGGCGAGATGCTTGTTCATCTCGAACATGTTCACCTTGTCCCTGCCGTCGAAGACCGGCTTCAGCTTGGCGTCGGCCACGATCTCCCGCTTATTGGACGGGTTCTGCAGGTTGTTCTTCTTGATGTAGGCCCAGATCTTCGAGACCACTTCGCCCCGAGAGTGCTGTCCGCCGCCGATCACGGCAGCCAGTTCGGCCGACGGCGTCATCGGCTTCTGCAACGCGTTGTTCTTCTTGTCGGCCATGGGTCGTACCTCTCCTTGGGGCGCTCCGGCCGCCTACCCCCAAGGTGGCGGTGAGTCGCTTAGCGAACACAGACTAGGCGCCAACGGCGGCGCTCGTCACTAGGAATGGCTCAAATTGACCACAGGCATCTGAAGGGCGGCTCGCTCGTTAGACCCTCTCGGAGATACCGAGATGAGCCGTCCGCTGACCGTCACCGTCCCCCATGCGCTCGGCGCCGCCGAGGCCCGCCGGCGTCTCGACGCGGGCTTCGCCCAGCTCACCCAGCAGATGCCGGGGGGTATGAGTTCGATTGAAAAGAGCTGGAAAGACAACCGCTTGAACTTCTCGGCGACGGCGATGGGACAGGTCGCGACGGGACATCTCGACGTTACGGACGACGCGGTCGATATCGTCGTCCACCTGCCCGGTTTCCTCGGCATGCTGGCCGGCAAGATCGCGCCGGCCCTGCGGCGGCAGGGCCAGATCCTGCTCGAAAAGAAGTAGTGGAAAACCTTCCGCCGAGAGGCTCGGAACCCGTGCCGGACGGCGAAGGTTGATGGTGCGAACCACTTCCAACGCGATTTCAGGAGGATTCGCCATGCCGCACCGTGACCGCTGGGACGATCGCGATTACCCCCGCCATCAGGACTACACCCGTGACGACCGCGACTGGTATCGCGACCGCGACCGCCGCGCCGACGACTTCGGGCAGGCCGACTACTCCAGCGACTACGAGTACGATCCCCGCACCCGCACGGCCCATCGCACCTATGATGACCGTCCCGACCTCGATGACTTCGGCCAGGCCGACTACAGCGAGGACTTCGGCTACGACGAGCGCAGCCGCACCGGCTACCGCCGCAACGACCCCGAAGAGCGCCGCCTCCACGAGGAGGACTATTACGACACTCGCGACGAGCTGAACCGCGACTACCGGCGCGAGGACCATGCGCTTGGCCGCCATGAAGACCGGCGCTATCGCGACGGCGACTACGACCGTCGGGGCGAAGGCCGCTCGTTCATGGATCAGGCGCGCGACTTCCTGGGCGTCAACGCCTACCAGGACCGCCGCGACGGCCGCCGCTATCGACAGGGCCGGGTGATCTGGGCGGTGATCAACGGCCGCCTCGACCACGAACGCCGGCTGGACTCACGCGACATCGAGGTGATCGTCGACGGCAGCGAGGTGACGCTGAACGGCACGGTGCGCTCGCGCGAGGAGAAGCGGCTGGCCGAGGACCTCGCCGACGTGCGCGGCGTGACCCACATCCAGAACAACCTGCGCGTCGGGCGGCGCGGCTTCTGGCGGTGATGCTCCCCCTCAGGGGGAGCTGTCGCGAAGCGACTGAGGGGGCGACGCTGTAGGCCCCCTTCCCCGGCTTCGCCGGTACTTCCCCCTGAGGGGGACGATCAGTGCTCCCGGAACGAGCGCCAGATCGACTGCTG
>CAMLRH010000362.1 GCA_946482375.1 uncultured Caulobacteraceae bacterium
GGCGACATGGACGCGAGCTTCCTCGACCTGCCGCCGGAGGTCATCCGCACCTCCATGCGCACCCACCAGAAGTATTTCGCGGTGAGGACTCTGGGGACAGATAAAGGCGAGACATCCAGCCCCTTGGCGCCCCACTTCATCACCGTCGCCAACATCGAAGCGGCGGACGGCGGCAAGGCCATCGCGGCGGGCAATGCGAAGGTGCTGTCGGCCAGGTTATCCGACGCACGTTTCTTCTGGGACGAGGACCGCAAGGTCCCGCTGGAAAACCGGCTGGAGACCCTCAAGGGCGTCACCTTCCACGCCAAGCTCGGCACGATGTACGAGCGCGTGGAGCGGATCGAAGCGTTGGCTCGCGAGATCGCCCCGCTGGTCGGCGCCGACCCGGACGTGGCAGCGCGAGCCGCCCGTCTCGCCAAAGCCGACCTCGCCACCGTCATGGTCGGCGAGATTCCCGAGCTGCAGGGGGTGATGGGTGGCCACTACGCTCGCGAGGAGGGCCTGCCCACCGAGATCGCTGATGCCATCCGCGATCACTACAAGCCGCAGGGTCCCTTGGAGGCGACGCCAAAAGAACCAGCCTCGGTTGCGGTAGCTTTGGCGGACAAGGTGGAGCTATTGATCGGTTTCTTCGTGATCAATGAAAAACCGACGGGCTCCAAGGACCCATATGCGCTTCGCCGCGCAGCATTGGGAATTCTCCGAATACTGATTGAGAACGATCTTCAGCTGGACCTATCAGATTTGATTCTTCTTGGTCGACGGGTTCACGCTGAGACTAAGTTGGATGCAGCGAGGCTCGATGGCGCTTGGCAGGCCATCATCGAATTTATGAAAGAGCGCATCAGGGTCGCGTTGAGAGGTCGCGGCTTCAGCGCCGACATTGTCGAGGCGGCCATTGCGAAGGACGGCGGGTCGGACGTTGTGTTGCTTGAGCGTCGGGCTGTTGCCCTTTGGATGTTCCTTGCCACGGAAGACGGCGAGAACCTGCTAGCGGGTTACAGGCGGGCGGTGAACATCTTGAAAGCCGAGGAGAAGAAGGGCCTTGTCCCGACCGGCGACGCCGAGGTCCTGAAAGATGCCCCGCCCGAGGAAACAGCCTTGCTGGAAGCCTTGGCGAAGACCGAATCGAAGGTGGCCGCCGCGCTGAGGGCCGAAGACTTCACCGCCGCCATGACGGCGCTCGCGGCGCTCCGCGCCCCGGTGGACGCCTTCTTCGACAAGGTGCTGGTCAACTCGACGGTCGCGGAGGAACGCGAGAACCGGCTGAAGCTTTTGGGGAACGTCCGCGACGCCATGGGCCGCGTGGCGGACTTTTCTCTTATCGCGGGCTAGCGGACCCCTAAATCCGCTCATTCCCGCGAAAGCGGGAACCCAGGCTTTTTCTGACGGTCTGGGAGTTCGACGATAAAACACCTGGGTCCCCGCTTTCGCGGGGATGAGCGGAGTAGTGAAGGACTAGGTATGGCTGAAACGCTCACCAAAACCCGCTGGGTCTATGCCTTCGGAGGCGGCGGCGCCGATGGCGACGCCTCGATGAAGAACCTGCTGGGCGGCAAGGGCGCGAACCTGGCCGAGATGAGCGCGCTCGGTCTGCCCGTGCCGCCGGGCTTCACCGTCACGACCGAGGCCTGCGTTCACTACTACGCCAACGAGCGGCAGTACCCGGCTGACCTCAAGGAACAGGTCGCCACGGGCCTCGCCAAGGTCGAGGAGATCACCGGCAAGACCTTTGGCGATCCCAAGAACCCGCTGCTGGTCTCGGTGCGCTCGGGCGCGCGGGCCTCGATGCCGGGGATGATGGACACGGTGCTGAACCTCGGGCTCAACGACGCCACGGTCGATGGGCTCGCCGCGCTTTCGGGCGACCGCCGCTTCGCCTTCGACAGCTACCGCCGCTTCATCCAGATGTACTCGAACGTGGTTCTCGGCCTCGACCACCACATGTTCGAGGAGATCCTCGACGACCATAAGGACAGCCTAGGTGTTTCCGTCGACACGGCGCTGGAGGCCGGCGACTGGGAAGCCGTCGTCCGCGACTACAAGGCCGCCGTCGAGCGCGAGCTGGGCCGCGCCTTTCCGCAGGACCCGCAGGAGCAGCTGTGGGGCGCCATCGGCGCCGTCTTCGCCAGCTGGATGAACGACCGGGCCAAGTTCTACCGCCGCATGCACGACATCCCCGAAAGCTGGGGTACGGCCGTGAACATCCAGTCGATGGTGTTCGGCAACATGGGCGAGACGTCGGCCACCGGCGTCGCCTTCACCCGCAACCCCTCGACCGGTGAAAAGCGCCTCTACGGCGAGTTCCTGATCAACGCCCAGGGCGAGGACGTGGTCGCGGGTATCCGCACCCCCCAAAGCCTCACCAAAATAGCCCGCGAGGAGATGGGCGACCGCAACCCCTCCATGGAAGAGGCGATGCCGCAGGTGTTCACGGAGTTCCGCCAGGTGGTGGAGACTCTGGAGACACACTACCGCGACATGCAGGACATCGAGTTCACGGTCGAACAGGGCCGGCTCTGGATGCTGCAGACGCGCTCGGGCAAGCGCACGGCCAAGGCGGCGCTGAAGATCGCCGTCGACATGGCGGGCGAGG
>CAMLRH010000363.1 GCA_946482375.1 uncultured Caulobacteraceae bacterium
GCGGTCGCCGTAGAACTGGTCCGCCGGCTCCTGCAGGATGACCGCGCCGGCGCGACGGGGGCGCTCGCAATGGGCGTCGACATCCTCTTCGAGATGGACATGAACGCTCTGGGTGTTCTTGCCGCCCACGGAGCGCGGGCTCTTATGGTCGGCGCTCCACTCCGAGCCGACCATGATCACGCCGTCGCCGAAGCGCATTTCCGAGTGCAACAGGTTCTCCTCCGCGTCGAGGATGACCATGAAGGGCTGGAAGCCGAACGCGTCCTCCAGCCAACGCAACGCGGCCTTTGGATCGAGGTAGCTGAGGGCGGACGAGAACGCGGGACGCAACGGTTCAACGGCCATGGCGCGGCCTCCATCGTCGGACCCAATATTTCACGCACAACGAAACTATCGGGTCAAACGAAAGGCGGCCGGATCGCTCCGACCGCCCATAAAACTCTGCGTGAGGTCCGCTTATTCGTCGTCGGCGACGCCGACCTGGACCGGACCGGAGTCCTTGCCCTTCTCGGCGGGGTCGCGATCGACGAACTCGATGACCGCCAACGGGGCGTTGTCGCCGTAGCGGTAGCCGGCCTTCAGGACGCGCAGGTAGCCGCCGTTGCGGTCCTTGTAGCGCGGGCCGAGCGTGGCGAAGAGCTTGCCGACCTGTTCGACGTCGCGGACCTGGCTGATGGCCTGGCGGCGGGCATGCAGGTCGCCACGCTTGGCCAGCGTGACCAGCTTCTCGACGACCGGGCGCAGTTCCTTGGCCTTCGGCAGGGTGGTGACGATCTGCTCATGCTTGATGAGCGAAGCGGCCATGTTGGCGAACATGGCGGTGCGGTGGCTGGTCGTACGACCCAGTTTGCGGTGCGCTTTACCGTGGCGCATTTCAGTCTCTCCTGGGCTCGCGGCCCGATCTTCACCAACTCCCGGCCTCTTTCCCGCCCGGGTCCTCGTGAAGCGCCGGGGCCCTCCACCGCTGTTGCGGCTTCAAAGGGCCCGAACCGAAGTTCAGAAAGGCGCCGTAGTCAGATTTAGATCTGGTCTTCGAACTTCTTGGCCAGGTCTTCGATGTTCTCCGGCGGCCAGTTGGGCACATCCATGCCCAGGTGCAGGGCCATGCCGGCGAGCACTTCCTTGATCTCGTTCAGCGACTTGCGGCCGAAGTTCGGAGTGCGGAGCATCTCGGCTTCGGTCTTCTGGATCAGGTCGCCGATGTAGACGATGTTGTCGTTCTTCAGGCAGTTGGCCGAACGGACCGACAGCTCGAGTTCGTCCACCTTCTTCAGCAGGGCCGGATTGAACGGCAGCTCGGGCTTGGCCTCGCTGTCGGACTTGGCCTTGGGCTCTTCGAAGGTGATGAAGATCTGCAGCTGGTCCTGCAGGATGCGGGCGGCGTAGGCCACCGCGTCCACCGGCGAAACCGCGCCGTTGGTCTCAACTTCCATAACCAGCTTGTCGTAGTCGAGCGACTGGCCCTGGCGGGTCGGCTCGACGCGGTAGGCGACGCGCTTGACCGGCGAGTAGAGGGCGTCGACGGCGATCAGGCCGATCGGGGCGTCTTCCGGGCGGTTACGCTCCGACGGAACGTAGCCCTTGCCGTTCTGGACCGTGAACTCCATGCGCACCGAGGCGCCGTCGTCCAGGGTGCAGAGCACGTGGTCACCGTTGAGGATCTCGATGTCCGAGCCGGCCTCGATCTGGCTGGCGGTCACCGGGCCGGGGCCCGTGGCGCGAAGCGTCATCCGCTTGGGGCCCTCGGCGTGCATGCGCACGGCCAGCTGCTTGATGTTGAGGACGATGTCGACAACGTCCTCACGCACGCCCTCCAGCGAGGAGAACTCGTGCACCACTCCGTCGATCTGGACGGCGGTGACGGCGGCCCCTTGCAGGGACGATAGCAATACGCGCCGCAGCGCGTTGCCGAGCGTCACCCCAAACCCGCGCTCGAGAGGTTCGGCGACGATGCGAGCCTTGCGGCTGGCGTCGGCGCCTGTCTCGATCAGCGGCTTTTCGGGGCGGATGAGCTCGTTCCAGTTTCTTTCGATCACAGGGAGGTCCCTCAAACGCGGCTCGCCGGCCTAATAACGATGGCCGGCGACGGGAAGTTCGTAATTGTCTTACTCAGACGCGCCGGCGCTTGGGCGGCCGGCAACCGTTATGCGGAATAGGCGTGACGTCGCGGATGGTCGTGATCGTCATGCCGACGGACTGGAGTGCCCGCAGCGCCGATTCACGGCCCGAACCCGGACCCGAGACGTTGACTTCGAGCGTGCGCACGCCGTGTTCGGCGGCCTTGCGGCCCGCGTCCTCGGCAGCCATCTGGGCGGCGTAGGGCGTCGACTTGCGCGAACCCTTGAAGCCCATCATGCCGGCGCTGGACCAGGAGATGGCGTTCCCCTGGGCGTCGGTGATGGTGATCATGGTATTGTTGAACGAGGCGTTCACATGCGCGACGCCGGAGGTGATGTTCTTGCGTTCGCGCTTTTTGACGCGAGCCGGTTCCTTGGCCATCGGAGGGCTCTCTTACTTCTTCTTGCCGGCGATCGGCTTGGCGGGACCCTTGCGGGTGCGGGCGTTGGTGTGGGTGCGCTGACCGCGGAC
>CAMLRH010000364.1 GCA_946482375.1 uncultured Caulobacteraceae bacterium
GCGCTGGTTGGGGGCCGCGACGTTCTGCTCCCTGCTAGAGACGGGCGGCGCGACCGAGCCGTTGGCGCTCATGACAAGACCCCCTTCCCCCTCGAGGGGGGAAGGGTCGGGGATGGGGGTGTAAGCAGAGAAGCGACGGATGGGCGCATGAGGCTCAGAGCCCAACGGCGCTCATCGCCAGAGCTCAGCGGCCACACCCCCACCCCTGCCCCTCCCCCCTCGAGGGGGAGGGAAATGGTAGCTTTGCTCATCCGCATACCTTGGCGATTGCCGATTCCAGAGACACGCTTTCACGCTCTCCCGTCGCCCGCCGCTTCAGTTCGACCGTGCCCTCCGCAAGGCCCTTGGGCCCGACGATGATCTGCCAGGGCAGGCCGATGAGGTCGGCGGTGGCGAACTTGGCGCCCGGCCGGTCGTCGGTGTCGTCCCAGAGCGGGTCCTTGCCGGCCTTCGACAGGGCTTCGTAGGCGGTGCGGCAGGCGCTTTCGACGGCTTCATCGCCCTGCCTCAGGGACAGGATGCCGGCGCCGAACGGCGCCACGCTGTCAGGCCAGACAATGCCGTTCTCGTCGTGGCTGGCTTCGATAATGGCGCTGAGCAGCCGCGAAACGCCGACGCCGTAGGAGCCCATCTGCACCGGGACTTCCTTGCCGTCCGGCCCGGTGACGCGGGCGTTCATCGGCTCGGAGTACTTGGCCCCGAAGTAGAAGATGTGGCCGACCTCGATGCCCCGCGCCGACAGCTTGGAGTCCTCGGGGATGGCGCCGAACGTCGCCTCGTCGTGCATCTCGTCGGTGGCGGCGTAGAGGGCGGTGCGCTTGTCGACATGGCCCTGCAGGTCGTCCCAGTCCACGTCCGGCCCCGGCGCGCCCATCTCGACGAGGTCGCGCTGGCAGAAGACCTGGCTCTCGCCCGTCTCGGCCAGGACGATGAACTCGTGGGAGAGGTCGCCGCCGATCGGCCCGGTGTCGGCGCGCATCGGCACCGCCCGCAAACCCATCCGCTCGAACAGGTTCAGGTAGGCGACGAACATGCGGTTGTAGGACTTCCGCGCCGCCGCCTCGTCGAGGTCGAAGCTGTAGGCGTCCTTCATCAGGAACTCGCGCCCGCGCATGACGCCAAAGCGCGGCCGGCGCTCGTCGCGGAACTTCCACTGCTGGTGATAGAGGTTCAGCGGCAGGTCCTTGTAGCTCTTCACATAGGCCCGGAAGATCTCGGTGATCATCTCTTCGTTCGTGGGCCCGTAGAGGAGTTCGCGTTCGTGCCGGTCGGTGATGCGCAGCATCTCCGGCCCGTAGGCGTCGTAACGCCCGGACTCGCGCCAAAGCTCCGCTAGTTGCAGCGTCGGCATCAAAAGTTCGATGGCGCCGGCGCGATTCATCTCCTCGCGCACGATCTGCTCGATCTTTTTCAGGACGCGAAAGCCCAGCGGCAGCCAGGCGTAGATGCCGGCCGCCTCCTGGCGGATCATGCCGGCGCGCAACATCAGCTGATGGGAGACGATCTGGGCGTCGGCCGGGGCTTCCTTCAGCACCGGCAGGAAGTAGCGCGACAGGCGCATGGGGGCTCCGCTTTGAACAGAGCGTTCGAATAGCCCGTGCGAAGCGGCGGCGAAAGGTCTGGCTTAGACTGGCCGCTGCCGCTGGCCCTCACCGGGAAGCAGTGACAATCGCTATCTTAGTCGCGCGGCGTTTCGGATGCCCCGGACCAGAAGACACACACCACCAAGCAGATAGATGGCTGCGGCAATCTCATCACTGGTGTTCGAACTGGGACTCGCCAGCATAAGACCGCCCATGGTCGTGGAGCCGATACCGAGAACTACGGTAGTCGCAACATCCATTGGATCCGGTGAGCGCTCGCCTGCCATTTCAAGCGCCGGTGGGCAGCGCCGACAGGTCGATCAGGCCGAAGTGGATGACGACCCAGATCAGGCCGACGACGATGGCCGCCACCCACGTCGTCGTGAAGAACTTCCGCTTCAGGTTGGGCTTGTAGGGTGCGCCGGGATCGCCGCCGTCGGTGACCTCGATGCCCATCTCGGCATAGGTCCTGTTGCCGAGCGGCAGGACGGCGAACAGCACCGTCCACCAGACGACCAGGAAGATTGCAACGTAAGTGCCAGGACCCATCACAGCGCCGTAAGCAGGAAGGCCGCGCCGACGGCCTCCACGAAGAAGAAGATCACGGGCCAGCGGCCCGGACGCTCACGTAGTGCGGCAACGACGCGGCCGCCAGCCATACCGGCCAGGGACGCCGCCACGGCGACGACCACGCCGTCCCGGAACTGAAGATACGACGAAGCCACCAGCAGAGTCGCTGCGACAGCTAGTCCGAACCCGCCATAGACGGCCTGGATCTCGTTGCGGGAGTCGGCGCTCTCGGCGGTGATGCCGAAGGGCGAGACGAAGGTGCGGGGCCGGACGAAAGCCCCGATCCCCATAAGCGCAAACAGAACGGCTACGATGATGATTTGAATGGCCATGACTCCCCCCGGTTTTCAGCAAGCATACCACGATCAGCGTTCCTTCTCCCCTCGCGGGAGAAGGTGGCCTGCGAAGCAGGTCGGATGAGGGGGCTC
>CAMLRH010000365.1 GCA_946482375.1 uncultured Caulobacteraceae bacterium
TCCTGCGTGAACGCGCTGATCGCGATCGGCACGTCCTGGATGTCTTCTTCCCGCTTTTGCGCGGTGACGATCAGCGCCTCGACCGTGCCGGAGTCAGCGCCGTCCCCCGCGGCGCTTCCGGACTGGGGGGTGTCGGCCCTCACGATCAGGAGAGCGTCACCCGAGCGGCGGTAGGTCAGGCCGGTGCCTTGAAGGAGTTGGGCGAGTGCGGTTTCGGCGTCGGCGGCGTTCTGGACGCCGGGCGAGGTTTTGTCGTCGGCGAGGGCGGGGGCGACGAGGATGGCCTGCTGGCTCTGGCTGGCGAATTCCTTCAGCGCTGAGGCCAGCGGTTGCGGCTCGATGCTGATGGGCCGCGTCTGCGCCATCGCGGGCGCGGCCGTCATCGTCACCACGGCCATGGCGGTTCCGCAAAGAAGCCGCGCCGAATACCTTGATCGCTTACCCATGTGTTCGCTCCCCCAGTTCTCCGGAAGCTCTTTTGCTTCCGTTCACTGGCGAAGAGCCGGAAAGCGCTGCACCCCTCACCTCACCCCAAGGATAAATTTTCTCCGGAACTCGCGGACCTCAGTTTCACGACGCCGGGCTCGTCGCTGATGACGTCGACGAAGCCGTAGTCGCGTATGGCGCGGACGAAGCCGTCGATGTCGCCGGGCTTGAAGGCGGCGGTGATCGGCGTCGCGGCGGCCTTTTCGTCGAGCACGACGATCTTCTTGGTCGAATAGCGGTTCATCTCGGCGACCACGTCGCCCAGCCGTTCACGTTCGAAGATGAGCTGGCCGCGCAGCCAGCTGGTCTCGCGCTCCACGTCCGTCGTCGTGACGTTCCAGTGGCGGTAGTCGGTGGCGGCGAATTCCGAGCCGGCCGTCATTTCCGTGGCCTGCACAGGCCCCGGGGGCGGCGCGCCGACCCGGGCGAGCGCGAGACCCACGGCGGACGCGGGCGCCTCCACCCGCACCTTGCCCTCGACCAGCGTCACCTTGAACTTGTCCGGCCCGACGCGGACGTCGAAGGCGGTGCCGAGCGCGGTGACCGTGCGACCGCCCGCCGCCACCACGAACGGCCGGGAGGGGTCCTTGGCGACCTTGAAGAAAGCCTGTCCTTTGTCGAGATAGAGAAGTCGCCGGCCCTCCGCCTGCCGCGTGCGGACCACCGTGTCGGTGTTCAGCGTCACCACCGATCCGTCGGGCAGCTTGACGGTCGCCTGCTGGCCGACGCCGGTGCGGAATTCCTGGTCCTGCAAGGCGCGGACGGAGCCGACAACGAACGGCGAGAACAGCGCCCCGCCCAGGATCGCCGCCGCCAGCCCGGCCGCCATCAGCCCGCGCCGGCCGAAGCCGCGCGGCCGCAGCGCTTCCTCGCGCAGGGACAGGATCTCCGGGTCGGCCCGCAGCGCCTCGGCCGCGCGCCAGGTCAGCTCGACGGCGTCGAAGGCCGCGCGGTTGGCGGGGTCGCTTGCCAGCCAACCCTCCAGTTCGACCACGTCGGACGCCGTCATGGCGCCGGAGCGCTGGCGGGCGAACCAGGCGGTGGCGACCTCGTCGCGGTCCCCGCTTTCGCGGGGATGAGCGGCGGGAGACGGCGGTTCACGGCCCCTCATGCCTGCTCCTCGATGGCCTGACGCAACTGGCGCAGCGCGCGAATGATCAGCTTCTCCACCCCGCTGACCGAGATGTGCAGCCGCGCGGCGATGGCCGCGTAGGTCATCTCCTCGTAGCGGTGCAGGATAAAGGCCTCGCGCGTCTTCGGTGGCAGTTCGCTGAGCGCAACACGCAGGCGGCCCAGCGCCTGTTTGCCGATGACGATGCGCTCGGGCGACAGGTCTTCGATGGGCTCGATCGGTTCGTCGAGGCGCTGGCCAAGCCGCAGCTGCCCGTCGCGGTGGCGGCGCGCCAGCACGTGGGCGGCGACGCGGAACAGGTAGCGCTCCACGCTCTCCAGCGGCTCGGCCTGCGCGCGCTGGTGCATGTTGAGGAAGACGGTCTGGACCAGGTCCTCGACCTCGGCGGGCGGCGCCTTGCGGAAGAAGTAGCGGCGCAGCGCCGGGCCGTAGAGCTCGACAAGCTCCGCCAGCGCCGGTTGCGGCGGCGCGCTGGCGATGGCGGTCGAACGGTCCGGCGGCTTGCCCATGGATGCCCCTGAGGCCGAAGATACCACGCCTCGGACACGCTAGAGCCAGATCGGCCGCAGCCCCTCACCTCCCGGGGCGGTTTTTTTACATCCCCTCGCCCATGTCGGACTCGGTGTCGAACTCGAAGCCCTGCTCGCGGCGTTGCTGACGCTGCGGCGTCCCGCCCAGCGCATAGGTGAAGCCGATCATTACCGAGCGCCCGCGCATCTCGCGTTCCGTCTCCTCGCGCAGGATCGGGGTGGCGACGATGCTGCGGTGCTTGAAGCTGGCGCGCACGTCGTTCCCGGTGACCACGAACGAGAGCTTGTCGTTGACCTTTCGCCGGTAGCCGAGGTTCAGCATGCCGGTCGGCTCGCTGTAGCCCTGCGCCTGCAGGCGCTTGCCCATGACCATGGCGGTGGCCTGGAAGAAGTCCTTGTCGGTCGGCTGCCAGTTGACGTTGGCGCGTCC
>CAMLRH010000366.1 GCA_946482375.1 uncultured Caulobacteraceae bacterium
ACGAGGGCGAGGTCGTGGCGCAGTCGGACGTCCGCCCGACGCTGGACGAGGTCGAGGCCGCGCTTGGTCAGTTCGTCGGCGAGATCATCCAGGTCCCGCCCATCTATTCGGCCATCAAGGTCGACGGCGAGCGCGCCTACGACCTGGCGCGCGAGGGCGTCGAGTTCGAGCTGCAGGGCCGTCCGATCACCATCCACGCGCTCACCGTCATCGGCGCGCCGGATCGCGATCACGTCGAACTATCCATGGAGTGCGGCAAGGGCGCCTACGTCCGCGCTGTCGTCCGCGACCTCGCCGAGGCGCTGGGCGCCTGCGGCCACGTCAGCGCCCTTCGCCGCACGCGGGTCGGGCCGTTCGACGAGGCGCGGGCGATAACGCTGGAAAAACTTGAAGATTTGAGCCATAAGGCCGCCGCGCTGGAGGCATTGCTTCCGGTCGAGACCGCACTGGACGACATCCCGGTGCTGGCCGTGACCGCTGAAGACGCCGCCAGCCTTGCGCAGGGACGCAGCCTGGTTCTCGTTCCCCGACAGGTCGAAACGCTGAAGGCCCGTCTTTCCGACGGCTCCCGGACCGTTTCGGCCATGGAGGGAAACCGCCTGGTGGCCCTGTGCGAGATGCGCGCCGGACGGCTCAATCCGGTGCGGGTCTTCCAACTCACCTGAGCGGAGATTTTACGATGTCGATCACCACAGAGCGCAAGGCTGCGCTCGTCGCCGAACATGGCCGCGGTCAGAACGACACCGGCAGCGCCGAAGTCCAGGTCGCTATCCTGACCGAGCGCATCACCAACCTGACCGAGCACTTCAAGACCCACAAGAAGGACAACCACTCTCGTCGTGGCCTTCTGCTGATGGTTTCGCAACGCCGCTCGCTGCTCGACCACCTGAAGAAGTCCGATGCGGGCCGCTATCAGGCGCTGATCGAGAAGCTCGGCCTGCGCCGCTAACTTCTACCGCTCATCCCGGCGAAAGCCGGGACCCAAGCTGAATCGCGGTATGGGCCCCGGCTTTCGCCGGGGTGAGCGGAGTAAAAAGCTTTCCCGCCTCCGCCCGAACAGGTCCCGGGCGCCCGCGGGCTAACGATCGCCGAGGGTTCAGACGAAATCCTCATCGGACCTGTCATTGGAGAGGATTTCGGAAAGACCGACGCCCTGTCCGCCCCCGTAGGGAATACGCCCGCGGGTGAGAGAAAGAAGAACACCAATGTTCGATATCAAGAGAAAGACCATCGACTGGGCCGGCAAGACCCTGTCGCTCGAGACCGGCCGCATCGCCCGCCAGGCCGACGGCGCCGTCGTCGCCACCATGGGCGACACCACCGTGCTGGCCGCGGTCACCTTCGCCAAGCAGCCGAAGCCGGGGCAGGACTTCTTCCCGCTGACGGTTCACTACCAGGAACGCACCTACGCCGCCGGCAAGATCCCGGGCGGCTTCTTCAAGCGTGAAGGCCGTCCCTCCGAGAAGGAGACGCTGACCTCGCGCCTGATCGACCGGCCGATCCGCCCGCTGTTCGTCAAGGGCTTCAAGAACGAGGTCCTGGTCGTCACCACCGTGCTCAGCCACGACCTCGAGCATGACCCCGACATCGTCGCCATGGTGGCGGCGTCGGCGGCGCTGGTGCTGTCCGGCGTGCCCTTCATGGGCCCGATCGCCGGCGCCCGCGTCGGCTTCATCAACGGCGAGTACGTCCTCAACCCGACGCTCGACGAGATGAAGGAGTCGAAGATGGACCTCGTCGTCGCCGGCACGGCCGACGCGGTGATGATGGTCGAATCCGAGATCCAGGAACTGGACGAGCAGACCGTGCTCGGCGGCGTCACCTTCGCCCACAAGGGCATGCAGCCGGTTATCGACGCCATCATCGAACTGGCCGAACACGCCGCCAAGGAGCCCTTCGACTTCGAGGCCGAGGACACCGACGCCCTGAAGGCGAAGATGTTCAAGCTGGTCGGCAAGGACATCGCCGCCGGCTACAAGATCACCAAAAAGCAGGACCGCCACGAAGCGATCCAGAACGCCCGCGCCAAGGCCGTGGCGGAGTTCGCAAAGTCGGAGACCAACCCCGACGGCTACGACTCCAACAAGCTGGGCGGCGTCTTCAAGGAACTGGAGGCCGACGTCGTCCGTCGCGGCATCCTCGACACCGGCGTGCGCATCGACGGCCGTGCGGTCGATAAGGTCCGCCCGATCCTCGGTGAAGTGGGCGTCCTGCCCCGGGCCCACGGCTCGGCGCTGTTCACCCGCGGCGAGACGCAGGCTCTGGTCGTCGCCACGCTGGGCACCGGCGACGACGAGCAGTTCATCGACGCGCTGGAAGGCACCTACAAGGAGAAGTTCCTCCTTCACTACAACTTCCCGCCCTACTCGGTGGGCGAGGCCGGCCGCATGGGCCCCCCCGGACGCCGCGAGATCGGCCACGGCAAGCTGGCGTGGCGGGCCATCCGCCCGATGCTGCCTACGCCTGAGGAGTTCCCCTACACCATCCGCCTGGTCTCGGAGATCACCGAGTCCAACGGCTCGTCCTCGATGGCCACGGTCTGCGGCTCGTCGCTGGCCATGATGGACGCCGGCGT
>CAMLRH010000367.1 GCA_946482375.1 uncultured Caulobacteraceae bacterium
CCGGGTGGGGTTTGGCGCTAGTTCCCCACCCGATCGCCGCGCGATCTTCCCTCCCCATGAAGGGGAGGGAGGGCGTCACCAGGCGTCCACGCGCTTGCGGTACGGGCCCTTGCGCGGCGGGCAGCTGTCGAGGCCGCGCAGGATCCAGCGGCGGGTGTCGACAGGGTCGATGACGGCGTCGATTTCGAGGGCGGCGGCCATGCTGGTGGCCTTGCCGCGCTCGTACATCTTGCCGACGAGATCGGCGAAGAGCGCCTTCTGCTTCTCCGGGTCGGTCTCGGCCTCCAGTTCCTTGCGGTAACCGAGGCGAACGGCGCCTTCGAGGCCCATGCCGCCGAACTCGCCAGTGGGCCAGGAGGCGATGAACACCGGCTCGTGGAAGCTGCCGCCCGCCATGGCCTGGGCGCCGAGGCCGTAACCCTTGCGCAGGACGACGACGAGCAGGGGCGTGCCGAGCTTGGCGCCGGCGATGAACTGGCGCGAGACGCGACGCACGGCGGCGAGGTCTTCGCTCTCCGGCCCGACCATGAAGCCCGGCGTGTCGCAGAGGCTTAAGACCGGCAGGTCGAAGGCGTCGCAGAGTTGCAGGAAGCGCGCCGCCTTTTCCGCCGCATCGCCGTCGATGGCGCCGCCAAGGTGGCGGGGATCGTTGGCGATCAGGCCCATGGGCCGCCCTTCGACGCGGATGAAGCCGGTCACCATGCCGGGCGCGAAGCCGCCGCGCAGTTCGAGGAACGAGCCCTCGTCGGCCAGCACGTCGATGACGTTGCGGACGTCATAGACCCGCAGCCGGTTCTCGGGGATGGCGCGGCGTAGATGGCGCTGGTCGGCGGCCGACCAGTCGCGAATGGGGCCCTGGAAGTAGGACAGCGCCTGCTTGGCGAGCCGCGTGGCGTGCGCCTCGTCGTCGGCCAGCACGTCGATGACGCCGTTGGCCCACTGGGTCTCGGCCGGGCCGATCGCCTCGGGGGCGAAGGCGCCAAGGCCGCCGCCCTCGATCATGGCCGGGCCGCCCATGCCGAGGTTCGACCCCTTGGTGGCGATGATGATCTCCGACAGCCCGGCGATGGCGGCGTTGCCGGCGAAGCAGCGCCCCGCGACGACGGCGATCTTCGGCACTTCGCCGGACAGCTGGGCGAACTTGGCGAAGGTGGTGACGTCGAGCCCGGCCACGCCCGGCGCGTCGGTGTCGCCCGGACGGCCGCCGCCGCCCTCGGCGAACCAGACGACCGGCAGCTTCTGCTCCTCGATGACGCCGAGCAGGCGGTCGGTCTTCTTGTGGTTGAAGTGGCCCTGGGTGCCGGCCAGCACCGTGAAGTCGTAGGCCAGCGCCGCGCAGCGCGCCTTCTCCGGCCCAAACAGCGCGCCGTTGACCGTGCCGACGCCGGCGATCAGGCCATCCGCGGGCGTGTTCTTGATCAGGTCCTCGACCGTGCGGCGGCGGCGCTGGGCGGCGATGGTCAGCGCGCCGTATTCGATGAAGCTGTCGGGATCGACGAGGTCGTCGATGTTCTCCCGCGCCGTGCGCAAGCCGAGCTTGCGGCGCTTCTCGACCGCCTCGGGCCGCGCGCCGTCGAGGGTGAAGCTGTGGCGCTCGACGACTTCGGCGAGGTCGGGGCGGATTTCGTCGAGGTCGACCTTCTCCTGCTTCTCCGTCTTGCCGATGGAAATCTCCATCGGGTCGAGGAAGAGGATCGGCGCGCCCTTCTGCAGCGTCTCGCCCGGCTCGGCGGCGATGCGGACGACACGACCGCCGCTGGCCGCCTCGACCACGTGCTCCATCTTCATGGCTTCGAGGATGGCCAGCGTCTGGCCGGGACGGACGGTGTCGCCGACCTTCACCTCGATGGAGCCGACGGTGGATTGCAGCGGCGCGGCGGCGGCCTCGGAGCCGCCGGCGATCGGCTCTTCAGCGGGCAGTTCCGGTTCGGGCTCGGGCGCCGGCTCCGGTTCAGGCTCGGGTTCCGGCGCGGGCGGCGGCTCGGCCTCGGTGATGAAGACGCGGGGCGTCAGTTCGGCGGCCTTCTTGGCCAGCCTGTCGGCGTTCTCCTCGACAAAGCGGGTGCCGGCCTGGCCGGCGGTCACCTTCGGCTCGGCCAGCAGCACGCGCTGCAGGCCGGTGTTGGTCGCCGCGCCCTCGATGCGGAATTCCGCCAGCGCCCGGCCGCAGCGGGCCAGCGCCTCGGCCAGCGTCGAGCCTCGCCCGATCACCTTCGCCAGCAGTGGGTCGTAGGCGGGGCTCGCGACATAGCCGGCGTAGCCATAGCCATCGACGCGCACGCCTGGCCCGCTCGGCGGCTCATAGGCCGTGAGCTCGCCGGCGCTTTCCAGGTTCACTCGGGCCTGCACCGCGTAGCCGTACGACGCCGGGGTCTTGGCCAGCTCCAGGTCGGCCAGCGAGCGGCCGTCGCGCAAGGCGATCTGCGCCTTCACGAGATCGACCCCCGTCACCTCCTCGGTGATGGTGTGCTCGACCTGCAGGCGCGGGTTGGCCTCGATGAAGTGGAAGGTCTGGCCGTCGACCAGGAACTCGAAGGTGCCGATGGTGCGCAGCCGCACGGACTCGGC
>CAMLRH010000368.1 GCA_946482375.1 uncultured Caulobacteraceae bacterium
CCGATCTTGCGGGCGAAGAGGGCGCCGAAGACGTCGATGGCCCGTTTAGGCTCGGCCAGCAGCTTCTCCAGACGGGCGAGCGAACGCTCGTGGCCGTTGATCAGGTGGTCGAGACGGGCGTGCAGTCCGTAGAAGGGATCGTTGTGCGCGGGCAGCACCAGCGTATCGTCGGGAATGGCGGCCTTCAGCTTGGCGCAGGAATTGATCCAGTCGGTCAGCGGATCGGCGTCGGGCTCGGTCGGGAAGACCGAAACGTTGGAGGAGATGCGCGGCAGCACCTGGTCGCCGCTGATGAGCAGCTTCAGGTCGGGTGAGTAGAGGCAGGCGTGCTCCGGCGAGTGGCCGTTGCCGGTGATGACGCGCCAGGTGCGGTCCCCGATCTGGAACTCATCGCCGTCGGCGAGACGCCGGTAGCTGTCGGGCAGCTGGTAGATCGCCTTGCCGAAGCCGCCGAACTTCGCCTTGTAGGTTTCCAGCGTCTCCTCGTCCCAGCCGGCGGCGCGGTAGAAGCGCACGCCGTCTTCCGGCGCCTCGCGGCCGGTGTCGGCGACGAGCATGCGGCACTGGAAATACTCCAGCCGCGTCATCCACAGCCGGCAGCCGAACTTGCGGGTGATCCAGCCGGCCAGGCCGACGTGGTCGGGGTGCAGGTGGGTGCAGATCATGCGGGTGATCGGGCGTCCACCGAGCGCGCCCGCGAACGCCTTGCGCCAGGCCTGGGCGCTCTCGTGGGTCTGGATGCCGGTGTCGACCAGCGCCCAGCCGTCGCCGTCGGCCAGCGCCCAGACATTGATGAAGCCCAGCGGCCCGCCCAACGGCTGACGCAGCCAGAGCACGCCCGGCGCGACCTCCACCGCGTCGCCCGCGCCCGGCTCCGGGGTCGTTTCAAACGGATAGGTCAGACGCGGCCGCTTCACCTCGGCGGCGTCGTCTTCAAGGCCGTCCCTCACTTACGCCTCCCAAACAACTGTTCGCATCATCGGCCTTTCGGAGGCTCGCCGCAATTCGGCCTAGCTGCGCAGCGATCTTGATCTTCTGCAAAAGGGGGGGCTTATGCTCCGCCGCGAGGAAACACCCCGGAGAGAGTCTCGAAGATGAAGTCGATTGGGATGGGCTTGATCGCCGCCCTGGCGATGGTCGTCCTGGCGCCTGCCGGCGCGCAGGCTGCGCCGAAGAAGGACGCCATTCAGGCGATGATGCTGGCCAAGGCCAAGGAGCGCGGCAAGGCGGAAGCCCCGGCGCTGGTCAACGCGGCCGGCCTCAAGTGCAATATCAGCGACGCCGTGTTCATGGGCGAGGACAAGAAGCAGGCCATGACCTTCTACGAGGTCGCTTGCTCGGAAGGTCTCGGCTTCGTGCTGCTGAACAAGGCTGGCGAACCGAAGCCGCAGGCCTACACCTGCCTCGAAACCGCCAAGCCGACGGCTGACGGCACGCCCAACAGCCTGGCCTGCCAGCTGCCGGCCAACGCCAACCCGAAGGCCGCGCTGGCCTCGTTCGTGGCCAAGGGCGGCATTCCGTGCGTCATCGAGAACGCCCGCGCCATCGGCCAGGGCCAGAAGAGCGCCTACTTCGAAGTCGCCTGCCAGGGGGGGGCCGGATACATCCTGGTGACCGCCTCGCCGCCGGACGCTTCGCAGCCGGTGCAGATGAACACCTGCCTGGCCTATGAGCCCGGCGGCAACCTCTACTGCGAGCTGACCGACCGCGCCGCCCAGCTGGCGCCGATCGACGCGCTGGTGGCCAAGGCCAACCGCGGCTGCACCGTCAAGGACCGCCGCTACGTGCTCTCCAGCAAGGACGGAACCAACTACTACGAGGTCGCCTGCTCGGACGGCAAAGGCTACATGGTCCAGGAAGCCAAGAACGGCGACCTGCAGCGCATCATCGACTGCGGCAGCGCCGACTTCGTCGGCGGCGGCTGCACCCTGACCGACTCGCGCGCCGCCCAGACCGAGCAATCGGCGCTGTACACGCGGCTGGCCACCAAGGCGGGCTTCACCTGCGATGTCGCCAAGTACGCCCCGCTGCCGACCACCGGTCCGCGCGAGGTCGTCGAGCTGCAGTGCAAGAACCGTTCGGACGGCGGCGTGGCCGTGTTCACCGGTTCGGGCGGCAAGGTCTACAACTGTGTGATGGCCGAGCTGGAAGGCTACCGCTGCTCCTTCACCAAGAAGGACGCGGTCTATCCGAAGCTGACGGCCGCCCTGCAAGGGTTCGGCAAGGGCAGCTGCGTGGTCTCCGACGCCCGCATCGTGGGCAAGTCGACGGACGAGGGCTTCGTGGAAGTCGCCTGCTCCGACGGCTTGCCGGGCTGGGTCATCGGCTACCCGAACGGCAGCGACACGCCCAAGGAACTGCTCAGCTGCCTGCAGGCGTCGAACATCGGCGGCGGCTGCAAGCTGCCCACCAATCGCCGCGGCTAGACGGCGCTTCATCGAGCGAAGGGAAGCCCGTCGGTTCGCCGGCGGGCTTTTTCTTTACCCGATCAGCGCTTCGATGAAGGCCGGGCCCTTGCCCGCCATGGCCTTCTGCATCGCCGTGTCGAACTCCTCGGCGGT
>CAMLRH010000369.1 GCA_946482375.1 uncultured Caulobacteraceae bacterium
CCCGTATGACAAGCTGCACGGCTGGTACAATGTGAACCTGTCGGTGTGGTTCGAGAAGCCGGACGCGGACCTCAAGATCGAGCTCTACGCGAAGAACCTGCTCGACAAGACGCCGATCACTGACGCCTTCCTCAACTCCGACGATACCGCGCTGACCACGAACGTCTTCGTGCTCGACCCGCGGCTGATCGGCCTGTCGATCAGGAAAGGCTTCTAACTCCCGGTTCGGTCCCCTTCGAACCCGGTTTGACTGAGGCGGCGGGAGCGATCTCGCCGCCTCTTTCCTTGCGGCTCGCAAAAAAACCTCTGCTACCATCCGTCCCTCGGGGCTCGTCGCGCGTCCTTTGTTTTAGAGGTGGTCTGTTCAGCGCCGCGGCGGCCTGTGGGCTACGCCTCGATGGGGCAGGTTATGGCTTCGCCACCGCACGGCAGTCTGGCCAACAGCGGCGAACCCGACGGCGATGTGGCCGTCTGGATGGCGGAGTACGGCCCGGCGCTGAGGCGCTACTTCTGCCGGCGCGTCACCGCCGACCAGGCCGACGACCTGGTGCAGGAGGTGTTCCTGCGGCTTCAGGCGCGGGTCGGCGCCGATCCCGTCGACAACATCGAAGGCTATATCTTCCGCATCGCCCGCAACGTGCTGATCAGCCGCCACCGGCGCGAGCGGCTGCAGGATCGCGCCTCCCGCGAAGGCTGGCTGGATACCGGCGAGGGATTCGACGACCTCTCCCCCGAGCGCGTGCTGATCGGCCGGCAGGAGTATGAGCGGCTGGTGGCGGCCATCCTCGACCTGCCGCCGCGGGCGCGCGCGGCCTTCCTCTTCCACCGCTTCGAAAACCTGACGTATCAGGCGATCGCCGAGCGCATGGGCATCGGCAAGCGCTCGGTGAAGGAGCTGATGCAAAGGGCGATCGACCGCCTGGGCGAGCAGCTGGAGCGCGGGTCATGAGCATGGACTCCCTCGACCGGCGCCAGACGCCCCACGAAGCGGCCGCCTGGTGGCTGAACCAGCGGCGCTCCGGCGACATGACGCCCGAGGACGCACAGGCGTTCGAGGCCTGGCTGGAGGCGAACCCCGCCAACCGCGCCGCCTGGCAGGAGCTGGACGGCCTGTGGACGGCGCTGGGCGCGGTGGCCGACGATCCCCGGCTGATGGCCGCGTGCGAGGCCGATGCGCGGCGCTATCGCCTGCGCCGGGGCGTCCGCTGGGGCGCGCTGGCGGCCTGCGTGCTGGCGCTGGCCGGTGGCGGCTGGTGGTTCTCGATGCAGGATGTCGGGTTGCCCTTGATGGGCCCGGGCGGTCCGGCGGAGTTCCAGACCAGCGTCGGCCAGCGGACGACGGTGACGCTGCCCGACCGGTCGGTGGTCACGCTCGACACCGACACGGTGCTGCGCGTGCACGACAAGCCGGGCGAGCGGCTGGTGACGCTGAAACGCGGGCGGGCCTTCTTCCGAGTGGCGAAGGACCCGAACCGGCCGTTCATCGTCGCCGCCGGCGGGCACCGCGTGCGGGCGATCGGGACGGCGTTCGATGTATCGGTGGCGCCCAAGCGCTTCGAGGTCACCCTGATTGAGGGCAAGGTGAAGGTGGAGACGCCGTCGCCGCTGCGGCTCACCGCCACCAGCGCCGCGCTGCAGCCCGGCCAACGGCTCGCCATCGCCGACAGCAAGCCCAGGCTCAGCCGCGTCGACCTGCGCGCCGAAACGACCTGGCATGATGGGCGGCTGACGTTCGCGCGGGACTCGCTGGCCGACGCTGTCGCCGAAATGAACCGCTATTCGGACAAGAAGATCGTGTTTGCGGGCGGCAATATTCCCGACAAGTCCATCGTCGGCGTTTTCCGAGCCGGCGATGTGGACAGTTTCGCCCGCGCCGTCAGCATGGACGGCGTCGCTAAGGTCACCGCGCAGACCGATGAGTACATCGAGCTTTCGATTGCAGAGAAAAATGTCGGGACCGATCCGTCCCTTCCCAAACCTCCAGCGTCCTTCTGAATAGGGGGACGAGCGCCCTCGTCGAATAAGCAAAAGGGGGAGGTCGCAAATGACCAGGGGGAAGAAATCCATCAGCGCGCGCCTGATGTGCGGGGCCGCGACCATCGCGATCCTGACGGCGTCGCCGGCGCTGGCGGCAGAGGCGAAATTCGACATCGCGCCGCAGTCGCTCGACAGCGCGCTGCGCGAATTCGGCGTGCAAAGCGGCGTCGCCATCATGGCCGACGCAGACCTGACCTTCTCCAAGCTGTCTCCCGGTTTCGCCGCGACGGCCGAGCCCGACACGGCGCTGAGGGAAATCCTTTCCGGCACGGGGCTGAGCTTCAAGCGGCAGGGCGAGGTCTTTGTGATCGCCCAGCAGGGAGCCGGCTCCGACCCCCAGTCCGGAAGCGCCGCGGGGGACGGCGCTGACGGCACGGTCGAGGCGCTCATCGTCACCGCCCAGAAGCGGGAAGAAGACATCCAGGATGTGCCGATCGCGATTTCGGCATTTACCCAGGAAGACCTGACGCGATCACAGGTGGCGGGCGGCCCGGACCTGATGACCCAGG
>CAMLRH010000370.1 GCA_946482375.1 uncultured Caulobacteraceae bacterium
GAACCCGACCAGCATGGCCACGCCGCAGATGGCGAGCGCGGTCGCCGTGACCTGCGCCCCGCCCAGCCCAAAGATCGCCTTGCGCATGGACCACAGCAGCGCCGGGCGCACCTCCAGCCCGATCAGGAACAGCAGGATGACGACGCCGAACTCGGCGAAGCGCATCACGTCCTGCTGTTCGCCGACCAGCGACAGCGCGAAGGGCCCGATCACCGCGCCGGCGATCAGGTAGCCCAGCACCGAGCCCAGCCCCAGCCGCTTTGCGATCGGCACCGAGATCACCCCGGCGGCGAGATAGACCAGCGCCTGTAGCAGCAGGTCCTGCCCGTGCATGCTAGGCTGCCCCCCAGGCCGGAATGTTATTCACCAAAGCTTGAATTTCGAGCCGTTCCGGGCGAGACGAAAGGCCCCCCAGCGCTGGAGTTCCCATGGTCGAGAAGGTGCGCAAGGACGCTACCGCCGCCCTCGCCGGTCTGCTGAAGGACGGCATGACCATCATGGCCGGAGGCTTCGGCCTGTGCGGCATCCCCGAGAACCTGATCGCGGCCATCCGCGAGGCGGGGGTGAAGGACCTCACGGTGGTCTCCAACAACTGCGGTGTCGACGACTTCGGCCTCGGCATCCTGCTGGCCGGCGGCCAGATCCGGAAGATGATCAGCTCCTATGTGGGCGAGAACAAGCTGTTCGAGAAGCTCTACCTGTCGGGGGAGCTGGAGCTTGAGTTCAATCCGCAGGGAACGCTGGCAGAACGCATCCGCGCGGGCGGCGCCGGCATCCCGGCCTTCTTCACGAAAACGGGCGTCGGCACGCAGGTCGCCGAGGGCAAGGAAGTCCGCGAGTTCGACGGCGAGCTTTACGTGATGGAGCGCGGCCTGACCGCCGACCTCTCCATCGTCAAGGCGTGGAAGGGCGACGCCGAAGGCAACCTGGTCTATCGAAAGACGGCGCGGAACTTCAATCCGATGATGGCCACGGCCGGGCGCGTCTGCGTCGCCGAGGTCGAGGAACTGGTCGGCGTCGGCGACCTCGACAAGGACGCCATCCATACGCCCGGCATCTACGTCGACCGCATCGTCCAGGGCGCCCTCTACGAGAAGCGCATCGAGCGCGAGACGACCCGCGCGCGGGAGGTTGCGTAATGGCCTGGAGCAGGGACGAACTCGCCGCGCTGGCGGCCGGGGAGCTGCAAGACGGCTTCTACGTGAACCTCGGCATCGGTATTCCGACGCTGGTCGCCAACTACATTCCGGCCGGTGTGAACGTGACGCTGCAAAGCGAGAACGGCATGCTCGGCATGGGGCCCTTCCCCTACGAGGGCGAGGCCGACCCCGACCTGATCAACGCCGGCAAGCAGACGATCACCGAGCTGCCGGCCAGCGCCTATTTCAGCTCGGCCGACAGCTTCGCCATGATCCGGGGCGGCCACATCGACCTCTCCATCCTGGGCGCAATGCAGGTGGCGCAGAACGGCGATCTCGCCAACTGGATGGTGCCCGGCAAGATGGTGAAAGGCATGGGCGGCGCCATGGACCTCGTCGCCGGCGTCAAGCGGGTGGTCGTGGTCATGGAGCACGTCGAGAAGTCCGGCGCGCCGAAGCTCGTCAAACGCTGCATCCTGCCGCTGACCGGCGCGGGCGTGGTCGACCTCCTCATCACCGACCTCGGCGCCTTCGAGGTGAACCGCGGCAAGGGCGTCGTGCTGACGCAGTTGGCGCCCGGCGTCACCGTCGACGAGATCAAGGCCAAGACCGAAGCCGAGTTCACAGTTCGGCTCTAAAGCCCTTCCCCCTGGATGGGGGAAGGGTTGGGATGGGGGTGGGACGCTCTCCGCGCGCTCTCCCCTCGCCAGCACATCCTGAACCTCTTCCACCCCCATCCCCGGCCCTTCCCCCATCCAGGGGGAAGGGAGCATAGTCGGCGCATGACGCGCACCATTCTGCTGACGCTCTTTGCGGTCCTCATGGCCGCCTGCTTTCCGAACCGATCCGCCGCCGCGCCGAAGCAGACCGAAACCGCCTACTTCGCCGGCGGCTGCTTCTGGTGCGCCGAGCACGACATGGCCGAGATTCCCGGCGTCCTGAACGTCGTCTCGGGCTATGCCGGCGGCGACCTGAAGAACCCGACCTACGAGAACCACACCGGCCACATCGAGGCCGTGAAGGTCGTCTTCGACCCGGCGAAGATCAGCTACCGCCAACTCGTCGACCGCTTCTGGCCGCTGATCGACCCGACCGACGCGGGCGGTCAGTTCTGCGACCGTGGCCACAGCTACACGACCGCGGTCTGGACCCAGAACCAGCGCCAGCTCGACGCCGCCACGGCTTCCCGCGCGGCGGCCGCCGGGAAGCTCAAGCAGGGAAAGATGGTGACGCCCATCCGCCGCTTCACGACCTTCACCGCCGCCGAGGGCTACCATCAGGACTACGCCTCGAAGAACCCGCTCCGCTACAACGTCTACCGCCAGGGCTGCGGGCGGGATAAGCGCTTGAAGCAGGTGTGGGGTAAGGCGCCGAAGTGATCTTCTCCCTCCCCTT
>CAMLRH010000371.1 GCA_946482375.1 uncultured Caulobacteraceae bacterium
GCGACCTGCAGCGGGTGATGGGCGGCGGCCCGGCCGTCGCCTGGGAACCGGAAAAGCCGGCCATGGTGGCGGTGATTACCCGCGAGGGCGGCGTCTCCAGCCTGCGCTGGTTCCAGACCGAGGCCTGCTACGTCTTCCACCCGATGAACGCCTGGGAGGCGGACGGCAAGATCTACGCCGACGTCATGCGCTATGACGCCGCTCCGCTGTTCCCGCTGGCCGACGGCTCGATGGGCAAGAAGTGCGGCGCCTACCTGGTGCGCTGGACCTTCGACCTCACCGACAACAGCGACCGCATCAGGGAAGAACGGCTGGACGATCTTGCGGGCGAGTTCCCCCGCTTCGACGAGCGCTTCTCCGGCGTCGCCAACCGTCACGGCTGGATCGCCGGGCAGGCGCGTGATCCGGGGACGATCCGCGGCGACAGCCTGGCCCACTACGACTTCAAGACGGGCAAGCGATCGACCTGGATGGCCCCCGAAGGCGATGCCGTCGGCGAGCCGGTGTTCGTGCCGCGTTCAGCCGATGCAGAAGAGGGCGACGGCTGGGTGGTGTCGGTGGTCTATCGCGGCGAAACCGACACCAGCGACATGGTGGTCTTCGAGGCGCAGGACATGGCCGCCGGGCCGATCGGTACGGCCAGCCTGCCGCGTCGGGTGCCGTTCGGCTTCCACGGCAACTGGGTCAACGCCTAAAGCGCGATGGGGTCAGGCAGAGCCTGACCGCTGAATCGTGCTTTAGATTCATGCATGGATTAGAGCGCGCCTAACGGCGCGCTCGGGGCGCCGTCGCCAGCGGCAGATCGTCGAACAGGGAAGGCGCGGCGCTGGTCCGCGCCTTTTCCAGATTGAGCAGCTGCATCTTGGTCTCGACGCCGCCGGGGGCCGAGAAGCCGCCGCTCTTGCCGCTCGCCGCCAATATGCGGTGGCAGGGCACAATGGGCGGGAAGGGGTTCGCCCCCAGCGCCTGCCCGACCGCCTGCGCGAGTTGCTTGTCGCCGATCCGCTCGGCCACCTGGCCGTAGGTCAGCGTCTCACCGGGCGGTATGGCGCGAGCGACCGCGTAGACCTTCCGGTTCAGCTCAGGGATTCCCGCGTCGTCCAACTGGATCGCCGACAGGTCCGTCGCGCCGTCGGCCATCAGCGCCGTGACGCCGTCGATGGCGTCGGCCGCAAACGCCGGCGGTTCAGCCTCGACCGCCTCCGGCTGCCGCCGCGCCACCGAAGCCCGCGCCGCCGCCTCGCTCGACGCCGGCAGCCAGCCACGCACGATGCCGCGCTCGCTCCACGCCAGCGCGCACCAGCCCATGGCGGTTTCGAAGACGGCGAAGCCGAGGCTCATGCCGGCAGGATACGCCTAAACCAGCGTCCCGTGGCAGTGCTTGAACTTCTTGCCGGAGCCGCAGGGGCACAGGCCGTTGCGGCTGGTGCGTTCCCAACCTTCGGGCAGGGCCGAGACCGGCAGGGCGGCGAGTTGTTCGGCGGTGGCGTCGGAGCCGGTGATGGCCCCGGCGAAGGCCAGCGCGCGTTCGTTCTCGCCGGTCAGCGGGTCCATGTGGACCTCGATGAGGCCTTCCATCGGATCGACCTCCTCCGGCTCGGCCGTCTGGATCTCGACGGTCATCAGCCAGCGCGTGACGTTGGTGCGCAGGTTCACCAGCAACGTCTCGAACAGCGAGAAGGCTTCGGTCTTGTACTCGTTGAGCGGGTCGCGTTGGCCGTAGCCGCGCAGACCGATGACGTTCCTCAGGTGGTCGAGGTGCATCAGGTGTTCGCGCCATTGAAGGTCGACCATCTGCAGCAGGAAGTTCTTCTCGACGTCGCGCATGCGCTCTGGTGACAGCAGCGTTTCGCGCTCGGCGAAATTGGCGTCGGCGGCCTCTCGGATGCGGTCGCGGATCTCGTCGTTGGCGATGCCTTCCTCGCCCGCCCAATCGGCCAGCGGCAGTTCCATGCCAAGCGTCGAGCGGACCTTCTCGTCGAGGCCTTCGATGTCCCACTGCTCGGCGTAGGCCTTGGGCGGGAGGTAGATGTTGACCATGTCGTCGATGACGTCGTTGCGCATCTCGGTGATGATTTCCGAGAGGTCGCTCGACTCCATGAACTCCTGGCGCTGCTCGAACACGGCCTTGCGCTGGTCGTTCACGACGTCGTCGTACTTCAGCAGGTTCTTGCGGATTTCGTAGTTGCGCTGTTCGACGCGCTTCTGGGCGGTGGCGATGGCGCTGTTCAGCCACTTGTGGGTGATGGCCTCGCCTTCCTGGACGCCGAAGGTGCGCATGATGGCGTCCAGCCGGTCGCCGGCGAAGATGCGCAGCAGGTCGTCCTCGCAGGAGAGGAAGAACTTCGAGTGGCCCGGGTCGCCCTGACGGCCGGTCCGGCCGCGCAGCTGGTTGTCGATCCGCCGGCTCTCGTGGCGTTCGGTGCCGAGCACGAACAGGCCGCCGGCCGCCAGAGCCTGGGCCTTCAGGTCGGCGATGTCCGCTTCCACCTCGGCCTTGTAGGCCATGGTCATCTCCGGCGTGACCTCG
>CAMLRH010000372.1 GCA_946482375.1 uncultured Caulobacteraceae bacterium
AGTTGTTGGCGATGACGTTGTTGTCGAGGATCTTGCGGAACTGGTCGTCGGAGATGCCGCTCATCGGCCCGAAGTAGGGATTGGAGGCGGCGTTGCAGACCAGGATGTCGACCTTGCCGAACGCGGCGCGGGTTTCGTCCACCAGCCGCTGCAGATCTTCCTTCGAGGAGATGTTGGCCGGCACGGCGATGGCTGTCCCCTCGCCGTGTTCGGCATTGATGGCGCCGGCGACTTCCTCGCACGGTCCGGCCTTGCGGGAGGAGATCGTCACCTTGGCGCCGTGCTGGGCCATGCGCTCGGCGATGGCCTTGCCGATGCCCCGCGAGGAGCCGGTGATGATGGCGACCTTGCCGGTCAGATCGAACAGGGTTCCCGCAGCGGCGCTCATCGTCTTCTCCCGTGAAACAGTTGTTTGAATTTCGAGCGGGCGCACCCTGCGGCGAGGCTGCCGTCAGGTCAAGCCGCCGCTAGAGCTCAGCCCACATCCTCAGCAGGTTGTGGTAGCTCCCCGTGAGCGAGATCACCGACGGATCGTCCTGGCCGACGGCCTGGCCCAGCCGCTGAATGGCCATGTCCATGTCGAAGAGCAGTGTGCGCCGGGCGTCGTCGCGCACCAGCGACTGGATCCAGAAGAAGCTGGCGATCCGGACGCCCTTCGTCACTGGCGACACGCGGTGCAGGCTGGAGGCCGGATAGAGCACGAGGTCGCCGGCGTTCAGCTTGACGCTGTGAACGCCGTAGGTGTCCTCGACCACCAGCTCGCCGCCCTCGTAGCTGTCCGGCTCGGACAGGAAAAGCGTCGCCGAAAGGTCGGTGCGGATGCGCATGCCCGTGCGCGCCTGGCGGATGGCGTTGTCGACGTGGTCGCCGAACGACTGGCCGCCGCCATAGGCGTTGAACAGCGGCGGAAACACCTGCCTGGGCAGCGCCGCCGCCAGGAACAGCAGGTTGGAGCTGAGCGCGGTGGTGATCACCGCCCCCAGCTCCGCCGCCAGCGGGGAATCTTCCGCCAGCTGGCGATTGTCCTTGGCCATCGCCGACTGGAAACCGGCGGTCGCCTTGCCATCCACCCAGTCGGCGCCCTCCAGGGCTCCGCGCGCCTTCGCGACCTGCTCGGCCGTCAGGACCTGCGGAATCTGGAGCAGCAACGGCGCCTCCTAGAAGTCGTAGCTCAGCGTCACGCTGGCCCAGCGGCCCACGCCGGGGATCAGGTGCCCGCCGCCAATACTATCGACATACTCTTCGTCGGCGAGGTTGTAGACGTTGGCGCGCACGGAGACCTGGTCGGTGAACCGGTACGACGCCATGGCGTCGGCCACCCAGTAGCCGTCGGCCTTGCGGATGTTGGCGGCGTTCGAATACCGCTCGCCCACGTAAGACAGCCCGCCGCCGATAGTCAGCTTCGAGATCTCGTAGGTGGTCCACAGCGAGAACGAGTGGTCCGGCGTGTTGGGCAGCACCTTGCCCTGCTCGGCGGGGTCGTTCGACGCGGTGATCTCGCCGTCGAGGTAGGCGTAGGCCGCCGTCACCGACCAGCCGGGCGCCAGCATGCCCGAGATGCCCGCTTCGAAGCCGTCCACCCGCTGCTCGCCCTCCAGCACGGTCGCCGGATCGCCCGGCAGGCCGTCGGTGCGGGCGTTGGTCTTCTCCGTGCGGAAGATCGCGGCGGCCACGTTCAGGCGCGGGTTAGGCAGCGTCCACTTGACCCCCAGTTCCATTGTCCGCGTCTCCTCGGGGTCGAGAAGGTTGGTGGAGTCGCTGAGCGTCAGACCCTCGGCCGACGGATTGAACGAGGTCGCATAGCCCGCATAGATGCTGGCGTTCTCGATCGGCTTGTAGGTCACCGCGACCCGCGAGCTGGTCATCTCGTCGACGCGGCCGAACCTGGCCGTTCCGGAGTCGTAGCTCAGGTCGAAGCGGTCGTGCCGCAGCCCGCCGCTGAGCATCCAGTGCGGGCCGAACTCGATGGTGTCGAAGGCGTAGACGGCCACGGTGTCGCCGACGGCCCTCTGGGTCGGGCTCGGGTTGTAGGCCGGCGCCGTGTAGTCCCGGAAGGGATCGGGATCGTAGAGGTCGGTCACCGGACCGTTCGAGAACTCGAACGGCGTATTGGTGTAGCGCTCGCGGGTCAGCTCAACTCCTGTCGCCACCGTGTGCCGCATGGCCTCGGGCCCAAAGCGCAGCGTCAGGTTGGTCTGGTTGGTCAGGATCGAGTCGACGCTGTCGCGCACCTTGGCGGTCGCCGAGATGGTCGTGGAGCTGGCCGGCGAGAAGCGCGGCGCGGTGAGGATGGAGTTGCGGTCCACCTCGCCGCCCCGGAAGGTGTTCGACAGCTGCGCCACGTCGCTGAAGTCGTGCTCGAAGGTCAGCGTCGTCACGTTGGCGGTGATGTCCTCGAAGTCGCGCGCCGCGATGCCGTACCAGTTGGACAGGTCCACCGGCGCCGGCTCGTTGACGTAGTCGGCCAGCACCAGGTTGGTGTCGGGCACCCACGGAATGCCGTAGTCCGGCACATTGTCCTGCGACAGG
>CAMLRH010000373.1 GCA_946482375.1 uncultured Caulobacteraceae bacterium
CACCGGCGCCTTCCTCAACTCGGACGACACTGGCCTGACCACCAACGTCTTCCTGACCGAGCCACGCCTCTACGGCCTGCGGGTCACGAAGGAATGGACGGGCGGCCGCATCTTCACGCCCTTCAATATGTCGCGCGAGGGACCGTATCCGGTGATCCTCGAATTCGGAGGACAGGTGCAGCGGCACGACGCTGGAACGGCCTTCCTCGAGCCTACGTTCAACGACGATTTCACGGGGCCTCTGGCGTTGTTCGACGACGCCCAGGACGCCGATCTTGACTGGGGCGACGGTCGCGAGGTCAAGCTGACCTGGCGTCCGGGCGAGGCCCCTTGGAGCCTCTCGGCAAGTTTGCGGTATGGCAAAATCAACGGTACAGCTGTGCCCGACGCTCAGGTCGAGACCGACACCGTCTGCGTCTACAACGTTCCCGCTGTGTGTCAGTATCTCCTGACGGTTCCGAAGTACACCAACTACGTTTATACTTCGATGACCGATCATGCGGACGCGACTATCTATGATCGAGAGGAGCATAGGTTAGCCGATTTCGCCGTCGGGCGCGACATGGGTATGGGGCGTCTCAACAGATCCACAGTCAGCCTGGGTCTCAGGTATGCGACTTTGGAATCGACGACCGCTGGTAACATGCGCGGTACACCCGATTGGGTGATCGACGACGGGTTTGCCGTTCCAGGCATGGCCGTGACCCATACTGTGTATGACTCATGGGTTTCGGCGGTTCGTGAATTTTCGGGCGTCGGCCCCATAGTGTCTTGGGAAGCGGCCTATCCCGTCGCCAGCTTCGACTCAGGGAGCAGGCTCGACATCGACTGGTCATTGTGGGCTGGCATGATGTTCGGTGATCGAGATGCCGTGGTAACGATGAGGGAGCGCGCACGCTTCTACAGTACGTCGAACCCCACCACCGTTCTTGGCTTGACGGAAGCTCCGCTCCCATACCTGACCACAACCGTGCCGGAGCAGACGTGGCGCCGGAGCGACGATGCCACTGTCATCACCCACGGCGCCAGCCTTGGCCTATCCTACGCCGCTGGCGGTTTCAGCGCAGGGGTCGGCTACCGATGGGAGCGCTATAAGGATGCCATCGACAGCGGGTTCATGGAAGCTGAGGACGCCGACCGCACCATCGACGGGCCCTACTTCAAGCTCTCCGTCGGTTTCGGCGGCTAGACTCTCCGGCTTCGGTCCCCTCTGAACCGGAAACACCTGAGGCGGCGGCGCCAACCGCCGCCTCTTTTCTTACGCCCGCTTGACGGCCGGCGCCGGCGGCCAAAGCATTGCGCGTACATACGTGCATACGCACACAGCGCGGAGGATCGGCGATCGTGCGAGGCGCCGCGGAACAGGCGAGGGCGGAGGGGCTGCGCGAGCGGCTCGACGCGCGCTTTCGCGGCCCGCTGATGAGCTTCTTCCTGCGCCGCACCGGCAACCGCCAGGACGCCGAGGACCTGACGCAGGAGGTCTTCGTCCGCATCCTGCGCCGCGGCGAGGAACCGCCGGAAGGCCACGCCGAACTCTTCGTCTTCAAGGTCGCGGCCAACCTCCTGAAAGACCGCGCCCGCCAGGCCGGCGCCCGCCACAAGGCCGACCACTTCGCCCTCGAGCCCGACGATCCCGCGCCGCTCTCGCCCGCGCTGATTGAGGATTTGGGACCCGAGCGCGTAATACTCAGTCAGGAGGCGCTCGCCGCCGCGCTTGCGGCGCTCGAGGCGCTTGGCGAACGCACCCGGGACATCTTCGTGCTCTACCGTCTGGAGAAGATGAAGCAGCGGGAGATCGCCGCTCTCTACGGCATCTCCGTCAGCTCGGTTGAGAAGTACGTCGCCCGCGCCTCGGAGCATCTGGCCATGGTGTTTGGTCCGCTATGAGCAGCGCCGCGCCATCTCCCGAAACGACCACGCCCCTGCAGGCGGCCGCCATCTGGCGCATGCGGATGGACGAGCCCGGCTGGTCGCAGGCTGACGAGGCCGCCTTCCGCGCCTGGCTGGCGGAGGATGAGTTGCACCAGCGCGCCTTCGACCGCACGGGCAAGGTCTGGGACTTGGTCGACAGCCACGCCGCCACCCCCGACATCATGGTCATCCGCCGCGACGCCCTGCACCGGGCGCAGCGCACGGCGCGAGGCCGCATGGCGGGCTTTTCAGCGCCGCGCCGCGCAGCCATGGCGGCGGGTATCGCCGGTCTGCTGTTTCTCGGCGGGCTCGGCGCCTGGCCGCTGGTCTCGCCGGACGAGGTCTACCGCACCGGCCTGAACGAACGCCGCGTGGTGACGCTGAAGGACGGCTCGCGCCTGTCACTCGACGCCATGACCAAGGTCACCGTCGACTACGCCGACGACGCCCGGCGCCTGACGCTGGTGAAAGGGCAGGCGCGCTTCGACGTTGCCCACGACGTCTCGCGTCCCTTCAGCGTGCGAGCCCGCGATCGCACCGTGGTGGCGACCGGCACCGCCTTCAACATCGACCTCTTCGAGCGCCAGGCGCGG